>JBDRHR010000096.1:0-22608 GCA_043816605.1 Nitrospirota bacterium | reverse complement strand
TACAAGTATAACATATTATATGGTATTTGTCAACTATTATTTTAATGATATGATAAAATATTCGTAGCTACATTGGAGGTCTTAAGGTCGTAACTTGTTTGTTTTCAAAGGGATTTGTTAATAGTAGGGGGGAAGCTCCGTTGTAGTCAAACACGAGATAGGAACAGAGAAAGATGTTGCTTTGCAAAACACAACGATTATCGAGTATATTTACATTGTTGGATTCGCAGCATTTCTGGCTTTAACCCTGGAAATATTGTTTGCTCATTTGGTTACAATACTCTTTGGTAGCCAATTGTATTATTTGATTTTTTCCTTAGCCATTCTTGGAATAGGCATTGGAAGTTCAAGTACCTATTTCCTCAAAAATAGATTTACACCGATTTTGCAACACACACTTTTTTCGTTTGTCCATTGGTGTTTTCTCGCCATCTTCCTCACCACGCTGATTGCCCTTTGGGTTCAATTAAATTTTGGGATACATTTATGGTGGCCCCTGACCACATGTCTAATCTTCCTTCCTTTTTTCTTTGTGGGAATAATCCTTGGTACAGCATTTGAGCAGTTGCCTGTAAGCCCAACTATTCTCTATGGAATTGACCTCCTCGGGGGTTGTATTGGTGTTATCACTGCATTACTTTTACTCCATTATCAGGGTGGAATACAATCAATCAGGACGCTCCTCTTTTTGGCAGCAATAATATGGCTGTTAGTTTCATTCCTTGTCAAAAGACACCGATTAAAAACAATTCTGAGTGGAATCCTTTTTATAGTGATTCTTTTCATTGGCCGCCAATCTTATGAAATTAATTATCAGTTGCTATATCCGGAACATAATTCTCTGGGCATGGTTCTCCAGAACAAGTATCAGGATGCAGACGACCCCCCCGCTGATTTACTTGATTGTGGCTGGAATGAATACGGAAGAGTGGATATTATCGGCAACATGGAAGATGATGAGTATCTTTATGCCTATATAAATTGTCGAACACCGGCATGGATGCTTCGATTTGATGGGGATATTGAACAAGTTCGCCAAAACCACGAAAATACACTTATTGCCTTACCTATGATTATTCGTTCACCCAAAAAGGTTTTGAGTCTTGGTTCAGGGGCAGGGTATGACACATTACTATCTCTGGCATTTGGTGCTGAACATGTAGATGCCGTTGAGATTAACCCATTGCTATTGGAAATGGTGCAGAAATGGTCTAAGTACAGTGGCAAGGTCTATAATAACGATAAAGTTGACCTTTTTATAGAGGAAGCCAGAAATTTTGTCCGCAAAACAGATAACGCCTATGACCTGATTTGTTTATCACTTGTTCAAACTAAACTTTTTGAGATTTACGAAATGGGTTTAACTGAAAACTATGTCTATACAGTGGAAGCATTTCAGGAATATCTGCAACACTTGAACCCCAATGGTTTGATTGCCATCTGGGTTCATGACGATGGACTGATGGCAAGAGCTATTTTGACAGGGCTTGAGGCACTTAAAAGAGAAGGTGTGCCCTATCCGGCTAATACCGGCCATATTATTGCTCTTAGAGTTATGAATTATAACGAGAGCTATTCTTTTTTAATCATGCTTAGCCGTACGCCCTTCTCTCTCAAAGAGCAGGAAACAGTTTTCATGCCCTACTCCTTCCCTGAATGGATGCCGATACAGGTTAGTGCTGTCCAAAATATCAAAGAGGCAGAAACTTTACTTCGTGAAAAAATCGATTCTGGAGAACATCCTGACATTAAGCCGAGTTCTGATGACCGTCCTTTTTTCTTCAAAGTTCATGGGCTTTACCCAGAGATTCTAAGTATTTTAGCTTTTGCAATAGCAATAGGGCTTATCTTAATGTTAGTAATTGCCTTTGTGAAGGGTTTTAAGCCGTTTCAAGGTAAAGCACAGGTCTGGAAAAGATATACAGCCTTGCCGATGTATTTTGCACTTCTGGGGATTGGTTTTATGTTGATTGAAGTAGCAATTATGCAAAGGTTTCTTCTGTGGTTGGGCACGCCTGTATATACATTTTCTTTCCTGCTCTTTTCTCTATTGGCTGGAGCAGGCATTGGAAGTTTTCTTTCTGGAAGAATACAGAAAGAATACAGAACTCGACTTATATTATTCTGCACAGGAATTATTGCGGTGTTTTCTCTGAGTGTTATTAACCATGGTCTTCCAAAATTATTCGAGCTTACCTCAACATATTCTTTCAGTATGCGATTTGTGCTTGCCTCAATCTGTGCACTCATTTTGGGAATTCCAATGGGTATGCCATTCCCTGTAGGATTAGCAGTGGTCAGGGAATTAAAGCTAAAGGGGATTCCATGGGCATGGGGCATTAATGGTGTGGCAAGTGTTTTAGGTTCTCTTCTTGCTGTGTTGTTCAGTCAGATATATGGCATCTCCGGCATCGTGTTTTTGGGTGCCGGTTGTTATATCATGGTAGGATTCGTCTTTAAATTGTGTCCAAAAAACATCAGGGAAGGTTAGGAGTCAGGAGAAACCTTGAAAAGCAAATCCTATTGAATGTAAAAAGCAAATTTACTTTACATTCTACATTCAAGGTTTGACTCTATTACTCCCCTCTACCCATGTAGCCGCTTGAGTGATGTCGGCAAAAAGTACTAAATAATTATTTTTCATTTGTGTATGTAGCCCAAGATGCCAATCCTGGCATAATCCAAACCAATAAACTATAATTGGATTATCGCATTCCAAAATAAAAACGGTTACCTAATTTTCTGATTTTTTCTCTTCTTTATCTGGTTTTTTAGGGGTAGGTTCTTTGTCCCCTGTATCCTTTTTTTTAGCCTCTACATAAGCCTTACTTCGATAATCAGTCGCATAGAATCCTGCACCTTTAAATAAAAATCCTGCACCGCCACTAATTATCCTTTTAACTTCTCCGCTACATTCAGGGCATATTTTAATAGGTTCATCACTCATTTTTTGAAACTCTTCAAATCGTTGCTCACACTTTAAACATTCATATTCATAAGTTGGCATTTTATTCACCTTCTTGAAAAAAATAAGTCTTATAGGTCTTATAAGTCTTATAGGACCTATTTTTTTCCTACTAAAAGTAAGGAGTGAGAAACTCTACTTCCCACTCCCCCTTTTATCTTTTTCCTTCTCTACTTTCCTACCTTCTTACCTTCCTACTCTCTACTTTAATACATATCTCCGTATCCGCCGCCGCCTTGTGGCATAGGAGGCATCTTATCTTTCTTTTCCGGAATATCCGTAACCAACGCCTCGGTAGTGAGCATCAAAGCAGAAATTGAAGCGGCATTTTGTAAGGCACATCGCGTTACCTTAGCCGGGTCAATTATACCTGCTTTAACTAAGTCGGTATATTCGTTTTCTGAGGCATCAAATCCATAACTATAATCCTTGTTACTTCTTACTTTTTCTACCACTATTGAGCCTTCTAAACCTGCATTTTCAACAATTTGTCTCAGAGGTTCTTCTAAAGCTCGTTTAACAATGTTAGCCCCAACCTTTTCATCCCCTTCTAACTTAAGATTTTCAACTACATCTTGAGTGCGTAACAACGCTATTCCACCACCGGGAACAATACCCTCTTCAACCGCAGCCCGAGTAGCATGGAGTGCATCCTCAACTCGTGACTTTTTCTCTTTCATCTCTGTCTCTGTAGCCGCACCTACCTTAAGCACCGCTACACCACCGGCTAATTTAGCCAATCTTTCCTGAAGTTTTTCACGGTCATAATCAGAGGTAGTATCGTCAATCTGTATTTTGATTTGTGATATTCGAGCTTTAATGTCGGAGGTATCGCCTGCACCTTCAACAATAGTCGTATTATCTTTATCAATAGATATTCTTTTTGCCTGTCCTAAATCCTCGATTTGAAGTTTCTCTAATTTAATCCCTAATTCTTCAGCTACAACCTTTCCACCTGTCAAAACAGCAATATCATCTAACATCGCTTTGCGTCTATCACCAAATCCAGGGGCTTTTACCGCCGCACATCTTAATGTCCCACGAATCTTATTGATAACTAAAGTGGCTAATGCCTCCCCTTCTATATCCTCGGCAATGATTAAAAATGATTTGCCCATCTGAACTATCTTTTCCAGAATAGGTAAAAGGTCTTTCATCACCGATATTTTCTTCTCATGAATCAGGATTAATGGATCTTCTAAGACACATTCCATCCGTTCTGCATCAGTTACAAAATAAGGGGATAAATATCCTTTATCAAATTGCATCCCCTCTACTACTTCCATATCAGTGGTCATAGTTTTTGATTCTTCTACCGTGATAACACCATCTTTACCTACCTTTTCCATAGCATCGGCAATTAAATTACCAATATCTGCATCCATGTGTGCCGAGATAGTGGCTACCTGTGCCATTTCTTTCTTTTCTTTGACTGGATTAGCATTTTTCTTGATTTCCGCTACTACCGCCTCAACTGCCTTTTCTATACCTCGTTTGATAGCCATAGGATTAGCACCGGCGGCAATATTCTTACTCCCTTCACGGAAAATAGCCTGTGCCAAAACAGTAGCTGTCGTTGTCCCATCACCTGCTACATCGGATGTTTTAGAGGCTACCTCTCTAACCATCTGTGCCCCCATATTCTCATACGGGTTTTCTAATTCAATCTCTTTTGCTACGGTTACTCCATCGCAGGTAATTGTCGGAGAACCAAATTTCTTGTCTAAGACCACATTTCTTCCCTTAGGACCTAATGTAACCTTAACTACATTGGCTAATGTATCCACCCCTCTAAGGGTGTTTTTTCTCGCCTCTTCTCCAAAACATATTTGTTTTGCCATTTGTCATTCCTCCTTTTTATTCTAAAATCCCAAGAATATCATCTTCTCGCATGATGAGATATTCTTTGTCATCAATTTTTATCTCAGTTCCTGAGTACTTTCCAAAGAGAATTTTATCTCCTATCTTCACATCCAAAGATTTTATCTCCCCATTTTCTAATCTCTTTCCAGCTCCTACAGCAATTACTTTACCTTCTTGTGGTTTTTCTTTCGCAGTATCCGGGATGATAATTCCACCCTTTACCTGCTCTTTTTCCTCTAATCTTTCAATTAATACCCTGTCTCCTAATGGTTTTAATTTCATTTAAGAATCTCCTCCTTTTTGAAAATTTTTATTTCCTCTCTTCTTAAAAGTCCGACAAGTCAGATCTGTCAGACCTGTCTGCCATCCTTTGCATCACCTTCCCTTTTTACCAAATTCTATTGGTTATCAAAAATTAGCACTCTCACCTCCCGAGTGCTAATTTTAAATTGTAACATAAATCATTTTCTTTGTCAACTAACTTTTGCATGAAAAACAATTAATTGTGCTAACAACAATATAATATACGACATTTTGCTTGACAATCAACCTCCTTGTATGGTATAATAATTCCCAGAAAAGAGGTTGAAAATATGGCTTATAGAAAGATTACATCTGAATTTAAATTGGAGGTAATTAAAAGCTATTGGGTAACACCAAATGTTTCTCAGATTGCCAGAAAGTATGGAATTGGTAGAGATGCAGTTTATGAATGGTCTAACTCTGCCCGAAAAGCTATCTTAGAAAGTTTTGCTGATTCAACACCAGGTAAACGAACAGTTAATCTTATGGAAGAAAACAAAACACTAAGAGAACAACTAATGAAATTATCCGCTGCTTATCGTAATTTATCACAGAAAGTTGGGCAATCTACTTTCCCATCAGAAGTAGTTTTAAATTGTCAAAAGTGTAGTTCTGAAAACATTTGGAAGAATGGTAAAGTTTACACTAAAAGTTATGGTTTGCGACAAAGAATTTCTTGTCGAGCCTGTTCATTTTCAGTCTATGTAGCATTAAAAAAAACGGTATAGGTGTCTGCGTTGAGTATCAACAAAAAGATGTCAAGGATGATTTTCAGTTAATTGAAGAAAAAGAGTTTTTAGGAGTAATCCCTCAGAAGGTGTGAAAAACCGATTTTTTCACACCTTCTGAGGGATTACTGTGGAAGATGTCTAATAGCAAAGGTTTTTTAGCCTTGCAAGGGACTTCTCCTCTGTAAAGGAGAAAGATATTTTATTTGTTATTGTTTGCTTATTAAAGGAGTTGTCTGAATTGTCCCATTTCTCCATTAATTGTCATCTTGGTTAAATTATAAATTTGCACTATACGGCAGGCTTTTAATATAGTTTTCCATAAACTGCCAGTCAGGAATGTCGTCTGTGGTTATGGGGAGTTTGATTTTGAAATTATTTAATCGTGAAACCTTAGCTGTTAATCCATAGCTAAATCTATATTTTTCTAAGTTAAACAATGAAATTAAAAATAATCCAATATATTTATTTATACCTCTATACTTTAGAGAAATCACATTTACATTGTCTGATGCCCAAATGTTGTAATCATGATAAAAGCATTCTCCTATACTTCCATAACAAGCAAATGTAATACATCCTTTTTTATGCGTAACTCCGTTACCAACATATGATACTATTCCGTTATTGAAACTACCTGAAGCAATATACGGAACAGAACCTTCTTCCATATCAAAGTTAGTTAATCTGACACCTTTTTCTATCTCAAACACTTCATTGTATTGAAACCATTTCCATTTCTCTGTTTCTAATGGCAGTTTGTTTTTATTTACCGGTGCTGTATTATAGGTATCAGTCCAAACGGCTTTTGCATAATTCGGCAATTGTGGGATTAAAACATCTTTTACATGATTTTCAACCCATTGCCAATCAGGCAAACCATTTGTTAAAGCCGGTAATTTTATAATTGTCTTTTCCATTCGCTTAGTTCCGAATTTACGACCATAAGCATAACGATATTTTTCTTTTTCTATTAAAACAGTGAGAAATATACCGATATATTTATTAATTTTAAATTTTGGCTTGAATACTCTTATATCATCAGGAGAAGCACAATATTCATAAGCATGAAAAAACGAAGTACCAACAGAACCATTTCTTGCAACCGTAATCGTATTTTTTTCTTGTGATGGCTCATCGGCTATAAAACTACTAACACCATTATTTAATTGAGTTGATGAAATATAAGGCGTATTTCCATTTATACTATCGGTAGAATTTTCATCTTTTGTTGTATGAATTTCAAAAAGTTCTCCCAATTTATATTCTTTCCAATTATTTATTTTCAATTTACTTGCTCCCATTTTTAATTAAAAATGCAGCATAATCTTTCATTTTGCTAATAAAATCAGCATCAGAAAGAGCCATATAATCAGTTTCCATATAGGCTTCGGCACACCATTCGTCTTTTCCGGTTACTTCTTTTTTTACCGACAAGCCGGAAATTTCGTCTAAATTATGATAGGCACTAATCCATCTGTTTTTGATAGCTTTCCATTTTCTGCGGGCATCAATTCTGCCTTTATGCTTGCGTTTTTCAAAGCCGTCATCCTTGAAATAGCCAAACCAAGTCTTGCGTCCGGTGTTTTTCTCGTTGGTTTTAAAAACCATAATCATTGTAACCACGCCGACTGGATAAAATAAGTCGTCCGGCATAGAAAGCACAGCATGTAAGCGGTGGTGTTCCAAAATTCTGGTTTTGACGGCAATCAGTTCTTTTTCGTTTTTAATGCCGCAACTCATTTGCACGATGGCCACTACCGTTCCGTTTTGCGGAGACACAACATTTAAGGCATGCTCGATAAATTCCATTTGACCGGCAGTTCCAACATCATAAGGCGGATTTAAAAAGGCAACATTAGGTTTATGATTATTTTTGATGTCGTTTTCCATCTGAAAACAGTCGCCACAATAGATGTTGGATTTACCATCATCACGAAGCATCATATTAGAGCAGGCATAAGTAAACATTGAAGGCCGTAACTCTATGCCAATTAATTGATTGTCTTTTATTTCGGTTTTTTTAGTTTCGTTATTACCTGCCAAAATCAGCATCCGTTTCATGCCGGCAATTAAAAAGCCACCAGTTCCACAGCAGGGGTCATAAATCGAACTATTGGCATTGATTTCTGCCAAATCACAGAAAATATCCGTAACATGAAAAGGCGTTAGCACCAAGCCCTGGCTTTGTTCACTACCGGCATAACGGATAAACTCGGTATAAAACCGTCCCAACACATCAAAGCCGCTCTGTTCCATATCAATCAGCGGATAAACATTTTGGTGCAGGTAGTTAATCATATCTTTAACTACTTTGACCGATTTTTCTCGTTCCTTTTTATTTTTATGTTTAATCTCTTCCTGACTAAAAAGCGACTCGTTTAAGATTTTTCTGTATTCGCCAAGCATACTTTCTTTGCTCTTTACTTTTTTTTCTTTTAAGACATTGCCGATGCCGGCAAGCATGGCAGAGGCTAAAGCTGTTGAGGAAGAATAATCTTTGTAGCCCTTACGAAACGGCACATCCAAAAGCGAAAGCAAAATGGCACTGACAATAGTGCAACGGGTCATTTCGGTAATGGAATAAGCCTGATAAAGTTCGTTTAATTCAATGGCTTTTTTAATTATATCAATATTTTTTAAGTTATCGGCAAACTGCTCGTTATTGAATAATTTTAAGTAATCATTGATTGAGCGGAGTTTTTTGTCGTCTTTAAACTCCTTATAAATTTCTTCTCCTTTTTTCCAGTTGAAATGCGAAACCAAAAGCTCCTGCTGGGTTTGTCCGCTTATAGCAATGGCGACTATATCAAACTGTTCTGAAAGCCGTTTGGCGTAATGTAAAACACCGTCAACGGCAAAATCTTTTGGCTTGTCCAAATCAGCACTACGGTGAGCCGAGCAGGCGGCTTTGCATTCGATAACAATCAGATAATCCATGTTAGCGGTGGGGAAAGAGATAATAAATTCCGGCTTGCCAATGCCTTTTCCGCTTTTTGAAGCACTCTGTAAAAGTTCTACAATTCGTTTGCTGTAAGATTTTTGCTCTTCTAATTTAATAGAACTAAACAAAGGATCGTTTTTGAAATGTTCTCTTACTATATTTTCAGTAATTCTTTCATTCATTATATTTTCTACCTTATTTTTTATTTCTTGGTGCCCACATTTTTTGCTTGTTCGAGGACAATTTCATTAACGGCTGCCAGGGTTTTAACTCCAGAAGCCCCCTCAATAGCTTTAACTGCAATATCTTGCACCTTGGCAGTAGCATTATTCAAATCTTTACTCAGGCTTTCGATTTGGGCTGATTGTTTTGCTACAGCATCTTCAAGGTTTTTAATTTTAAGTTCTGCAACCTTTTTCTCCCCTTCAATACTCTTTGGCTAATAGTTAATATAATACCATACCATTAGTTTTTTGTCAAATACTTTTGAATGAATTTTCCGCAACAATCTTCCTATATGGAATCCAATAATTAACTTTACATATGCCACCAAGACACAAAGACACCAAGAAGCACAAAGGATAAATTAACACTTTGTGTAACTTTGAGCCTTAGTGCCTTTGTGGCAAATTAAATGTCAACTATTTTATTGGATTGCATATAGATATAACGAGCCTTCTTTAAATAGTAATTTTAAATGGGTTTGGGCAAAGACATTAAAACTTTCTACATCCTCAACTGAGACACCGTTATCCGGATAATAATAACAGGAGATTACATTTGTATTAACCAAGATATGGGTAATTTGATTTTGCTTGAAATACTCCCTGATTCCAGCCATATCTTTATAGTTTAGATATTTCCATGTCCAATGCAGAGGACTAAAATCAGGTATATAATTTCTTTGGCAATAATAACCTTTTCTCTCACCTATAAAAAATATCCTGGATTCCTTTGGTAGATGTGCATTAATAGCTTTCATGGCATTATAATATCCCTTTTCTGCATTTCTGCGGATAAAATCATCCCTTGATTCAAATCCGAGGATAAAATTAATGGGATTACGGTAATGAATTATTTGGAATCCATCCCAGCTTAATATAGCACCCCAGATACCAATAATTATGAAAATAATTACCCTTTTTATGCTGTGCAGTTTTGGGATATCAAAGATAGTATAAAAAATACCAGTTAAAACTATGGCTAAAAGGGGAAAGAGAGGTAAAAGATACCTTGAGGAATGTAGCCCAAGACTCCAGAGGATAAATTTTAAAACTATGTAAAATGTAAGATATATCCCCACAATTTTTGTCTTTACCCAGGCAAGCCTGCTTGTAAAGATTAAAAGAGGTAGAAGCATAAGATAAATAGGGCTAATAGTTGCTCCAAAAGGCAGACTACCTAATGAACCCTGAATAGTGATGTTCCATGGAAGGAGTAAGGAATTAAGTAACCCTTTGCCTATAGTAAATGCCTGCTGTGAAGTTTGGGCGGTGATTACTTCAAGAGGGGTTAAACTTACCTTGTTTATAAATAAATTCTGCAAGAAAGGGTAGAAGGGGTTATGGGTATAGACGAAATTTTTTATATACCAGGGACAACCTACAAGACAACAAATACCGGTAAAGATTGCCAGATGAATTAGTGTCTTTCGCAAGCCTAATTTTACTATGCCAAAACCTAAGATACTTAATCCCAGGATAATCACATTGTAAATTCCGGTATATTTGATTCCAACAACAAATCCACACATAATTGCCAGAATGACTAACCAGGGAATGAGGGATGAGGAATGAGGGATTAAGGGATGAGAAAAACTTATCCTTTCTTTCTTCTCTCTTCTCTCTTCTCCATTCTCCATTCTCCATTCTCCATTTTCCATTTTAAGTGCGGTCATCCAATTTAAAAAGGCATACACGCTTAATAATTCGTAGAAAGTTAGTCCCAAGTCAATATACGCTGTCCTTGATAAAAAGATAACCAATGGGCAAATATAAAATATGCAAGAGGCTAATAAAGAACTTTTGGGGTTGAAATATCGCCGGATAAGACTAATGATACCAATAACCGTTAGAATGCCAAATAAGAAATGAAACAATTTGGCTAAAATATCACTACTCAGCAACATCCCAAGTAAATACAACATGCCGATATTTGCCGGAAGATTAGCCATAGCAATATCCTGGATATGGAAGATGCGCCGGTGTTCCATGAAAAGTTTAGGTCCTTGAAGGTGATAGGCTAAATCATCCCAGTCAAAAGGCGGACATAAACTCTGCAGAAGACATAACCCACCGGTGACAAGTAAAAAGAATAATAAAACAACTTCCAATCCACTGAATTGCTTAAAAGATAATGTTTTTAGTCCCGTTAGGCATTCATGAATAACTTTGAGCAAGTCCTTAAATAATAAAACGATTAAAACGAATATTAATCCCCAGACAATTTTTGGCTCAAGTAATTTTAAAAACCCTAAACCCATGATTAAATAAGACAATACGCAAAATCCTAAGCCAATACTGAATACAATCCGCTCCGGTATGGAGCTAAATTCAAATCGCCAGATTGAAAAAATCCTCCTGCCCAGGGTATAAGCTAATAAACTTATGATAAGCAATAAAAGCAACTCTGGTAGGACAGTATTTTGGAGGCTAAAGAACAGGAGATTAGGGTATCTGGAGAGGTAAAAGAGCAGAATTATCCCTATCCACAAGCAAAAGGATAAGATTATAAATATTGGTTTTATTTTAATTTTTTTTATCTTCGTCTCATCTCCTTTTTCGTAACAGTTCAGGTGTCAGGGTATAAGAGGGTATCTATGAGTTGAGGAGTTAAGGAGTTAAGGAGTTAGAGAAAATTCTTCAACTCCTCAACTCTTCAACTCCTCTAATTCTTGTTTGTAAGGGGCAATTTCTATTTCGCCGCCTTTAACCGTGAAGGTAACATATTTATATTCTTCAAAGGTATGAATAGAGATATTATGGATTGTAATTTTTACCCCTGGATGAACAACATTAAATACGGTTATTTGTCCGCCGCTGTCCACAGATAGTCTTTTTTGTAAAGCAGTTATTCTTGAAGTGGCATCGCGTAATTTTTCCACTAATGTATCTTGAGCCTTAAAATGAGCGGCTAATAATTCTTCTTTTTCTTGTGAAAACTTATCTTTTGCCTTTAAGATAAGTAATGTATTTATGCCTAATTTTAGTTCCTGGAATTTTTTCTTATCCAAAACTATTTCATTGGCTAATTGGTAGGTTTCTTCACGCGATTGAGGGTCTATTCCGACCTCCAATTCAGTTGGCACCTCAGTCCATGACCCAACCATTTTAGCCCGGATTTCTAATCCCGCTCGTATTCTACCACCTAATATAACCCCCAATCTTCCATTGACAATAACATTGTGTTTAGCATTGATGTAACTATGGATGATAGATTCACCGACGATAACATCACGATGTGACTCTACCCGGCTATGTTCTATATATTTAGCTGATATATTTCCTGAGGCTCGCAGGTATCCTTCATTTTTCCCTAAAATACCACTTGTGACGGTAATATTTCCTTTTGATTCAATAGAGGAATTTTCTACACAACCACCTACGATTACATCTCCATCGGCTTTGACCTTAAAACCCCCTAAAACATCTCCTTTAATAATTACTGTGCCGGGAAAGTCAATATTCCCAGTGGAATAATCAACATTACCATCTATTTTATAAATAGGTTCTATATTAATTCTATCCTCTTGAAATGTCAGGCGACCACTTGTCGCTGCCCTTAATTCTAATCCATCCGGGGAAATCTCTATATTTTTCCCTTTAGGAAAAGGTATATCTTTACCTGTTTGAGCGGGTATTAATTTACCGGTAACTGTAACTCCGGGAATTCCATGTGTAGCTTTTGTTTTAAAAGCAATTATTTCATCCTCTTTGATAGTGTCAATTGGACTCATATCTTTAAAATCTACTCGCCCACCTGTTTCTTCAAGTTTAAACTCCTTTTCTTTTTTAAATTTAAAGGTTATCTTTGCATTCTCTCCATTTTCAGGTAAGAGCCCTTGTGCAATTAGAAATGATTTATTGAATTCCTCTTTTTTTAATACCTGGGCTAAGTTATCCTCTTCTATTCCATAAACTACCTTTTTTTTGACAAGCTCTGCATGAATATCCTTGAGAGTGATTACTTTTCCTCCTTCTGGAGGGTAAAGGATAGTTAAGTATGCCTTTAATTCATCATCAGTAATTTCTACCATGAGAAGGTCGGTTAACGGTTCAACTCTATACTCACCAATCTTTATTGGTGCTCCATTATTTGATTGAACAGCTTCTTTAATCGCAGAAAAATTAACATCCTTTAGCCTGTCATTATCTTTAACTTGAATTAGAATTTCTTCTAACTCAACTTTTTTTCCATCACCCAGAGGTGGATAGACAGTTAAATATACCCCTGTTGGAACGGAGGCAATTTTAAAATAACCATCGACATCATAGGCTCGCTTCATTATCTTAACCTCACTCAGAAAGAGAATTATAGGTCCTATAAGTCTTATAAGACCTATAATTCTTTTATTCTACAAACAGTTCCTGCATCTTACTAAGATGCCCTTTTAATCGAAGGATGGCTTTAGTGTGAAGTTGACATATCCTTGATTCTGTAACCCCAAGAACACTTCCGATTTCTTTCAAGGTCAAATCATCATAATAATACAAAACAATAAGTTCCTTTTCCCGTTCCGGCAGTTGATTTATAGCTTCAATAAGATGTCGTCTCATCTCTCTTTGTTCTAATTCTGCCTCTGGTCCTGATTCATAAGGGCTTTCAACCGTATCAATTATTCCAATCTTTTCATCATTATCTAAATACCAGACATCATCTAAGGAAATTAGCGAGGTGCCACTTATATTTAAAATCAGTTTGGATAATTCTTCTTCAGACATCTCTAATGCCTCGGCTATTTCCTTATCTGTAGCTGAGCGTCCATGTTTATATTCTAATTCAGCATAAGTTCTTTCAAGTTGTTTAGCCTTATATCGTAGCGACCTGGGAATCCAGTCTAAAACCCTTATTTCATCGATTATTGCCCCTTTTATTCGGGTGCAGGCATAAGTTTTGAATTTAATTCCTTGATTAGGGTTATATTTTTCAATGGCATCAATTAACCCTAAAATCCCATAGCTAACTAAATCATCAAATTCAACTTGCGGAGGGGTATTAATCGCATATTTGCCGGCTATGTATTTAACCATAGAGGCATATTTAAGGATTAATTCTTCCCTTAATTTAAGATTTTTAGTCCGCTTATATTCTTTCCATAATTCTTCTTCAGATTTAATCATTGTTTTTCCTCCCTTTATAAGTAGAAAGTAGAAAGTAGAAAGTTTATAAAGTTTATAAAGTATAAAGTACAAAGATATTCAACTTTACAACTTTTAACTTTATAACTTTATAACTTATTCCTGTGCCAGCATAGTTTTTAGCGTCATAGCTAATGCCTCAGCACTTGCCTTTGTTTCATTAGCTCCCTGTAATTCTTTCTTTATCTCTGCTTTGCCTACTGCTACTGCCGATGTAGGAGAAACAGAAGGCAGAACATAATCTATCTTCGACGAAACGGGTTTCGTTGAAACCTGTTTTTTAACCTGTTTCGGTATTTGCTGTTTCAAGAAAAAACAAATGCCTGCTCCTGAGGCAAAAAATATTATAAATGTCCCTATCATTCTTATAAATACTAATAAAAACAATTCGCTGAAAGATATGCAATTATAAAACTTACAGAATGTAGTTATTCCCTGAATAAAAGAAACAATAACCGCAATCCAGAGACTGATTTTCAATGCCATTGTCCTTCCTTATCTCCATTTGGGTCTATTGGTAAATGGTGAATGGTAAATGATAAATAGTAACCATTTAACCAATCACCATTCACAATTCACAATTTATAATTCACCATTACCAATTAACCGTTTAAAGAACTCCGTAATCCCATGATGCCCATTGCCATTATCCGGCATATTAACTAATTTATTGCGGATATGATAGATACAATTAGTTGCCTTTGACCTTGGATAAGCGAGAAAAAAAGGTTCTTGTTCTCTGACTGCCCTGGCTACTGTCGGGTCATCTAAAAGATACCCTACATTTTCTATCTTGACATTTAAGAATTGGCCGGCAATGCTTACTATTTTATCTGCTACCTTTTTGCCTTCCATAATATTGTTTATCCGGTTAACAACTAATTTTATGTTAATATCACCTTTTTTAGAGGCGGCGGCTTTTATTACCCCATAGGCATCTGTAATAGCCGTAGGTTCAGGGGTAGTAATTAAAAGCACCTCATTAGCCGCTAAAATAAATGAAAGCACATTTGGTGAAATACCAGCCGATGTATCTATAATAATCAAGTCAAATGAGTCAAACAAACTACTTAAACTCTTAATAAATTTATTCCGCTTTTGAGGAGAAATATTAGAGAGTTTAGTTACCCCGACAGCACCGGTAATTACCTTTACACCACATGGTCCATCAGCTAAAATTTCAGCAATATCCTTTTGCCCGGAAATTACATGAGATAAGTTATACCTTGGTGGAGGAACCAAACCAATGACTATATTTACATTAGACAGACCTAAATCAGCATCTAAAATCAGGACCCTTTTATTTATTAAGGCAAAGGCAATAGCCAGGTTGACGGTCAGATTAGTTTTACCTACACCGCCTTTACCACTGGTTACCGTGATTATTTTACAGTTCGGGATAACCAATCCTTCTTCAATCTGTCTTTGTTTCACCATTTGTCTTAAGGTTTGTGCCTGGTCTAACATTAATTTCTCCTTTAGGAGTTAGGGAGTTGAGGAGTTTAGAGTTATTATTAAACTCCCTAACTCCTCAACTCTTTAACTCTTTAACTCCTACTATATCCCTGCGATAATCAATTTCGCCAATTTACCTGCATTAGCCTCTTCTATATCCTCAGGCACATTTTGTCCTGTGGTCACATAGGATATTCCTTGTGGAATTTGCGTTATTAGATTCAATATAGGACCAAAGGTAACCGTTTCATCCAATTTAGTAAATATAAGTTTATGAAAAGAGATTTTTTTAAAATTCTCAACAATATCAATTAATTCTTTGTCTTTAGTTGTGGCACTTAACAGGAGATAAATCTCAAGGCGATATCCGGCGGCATCAATAAAGCTTTTTAATTCAACTAATTGCATAGAATTTTTTTGAGACCGCCCGGCAGTATCAATCAAGACTACATCATAATCGGCATATTTCTCAATAGCCCCTTTAAACTCAGAAGGGGCAAAAACAACCTCTAACGGCAGATTCAATATCTCTGAATACGCTTTAAGTTGTTCTACGGCGGCGATGCGATAAGTGTCAACCGTAACAATAGCTACCTTTTTGCGCTTCTCAAAGGCAAAATCCGCCGCCAACTTAGCCAGGGTAGTAGTTTTACCAATACCTGTCGGACCAACCAGACAAATCATCTTTGGACTATTTTCGATAAGTTGAATTGGACCACTTATTTTAATCATACTGGTAATATGTGCCTTTAATCTGTCCTCCAGGTAATCTTCCTTATCTAAAAGTCCTCCCGGGGATTCAGCAATTACCTTCTTGATTAAACTTTCAGATAATTTTTCGTCCACCTCATTCTGAAGTAATCGGATATATAATTCCCCTGATTTACCCGGATATTTATAAGTAGGAGTTTTTCCTGTTATTTCACCAAGCATACTTTCCATTCTTGTTTTTATTTCCTGGAGTTCTTTATGAACAGATGTAGTTGTCTCTGCCGAAAACAAGTTTTCTTTTGTGGGTGGTGTGGACTTTGAAGGAGGGGAGTAAGTATATGGTTGAGGTGAAGTAAGAGTAGGATTTGAGTAAATAACCCGTTGTGGAGGAGAGGGTGGAGGAGCCGTGTGAGATTCAGGTCGTACTTGAGATGTTTTGGGTAGAATAGCTGAGGCAGGGGTTGGTTTTATTGGGACGGCGGCTGTTACCTCAACCATTTTCTTCCCAAATAATCCCAACATCCCTCCCTTACGGATATTTTTATGACTGACTAAAAGGGCATCTTTGCCTAAATCAATAGTCATCTTTAATATCGCTTGCTGTAATGTAACCGCTTCATAAGTTTTATATTTCATCATAATATATTTCCTCGTAAAGTTATAAAGTTTATAAAGTTTGTAAAGTTCATAAAGTTTATAAAGTTTGTAAAGTTCATAAAGTTTATAAAGTTTATAAAGTTCATAAAGTTTATAAAGTTTATAAAGTTCATAAAGTTTTTACTTTCCAACTTTACAAACTTACCATCCCCACCGACCTTACCTCTATATCCGAGGTTATTTCATTATATGACAACACCCCTATTTGAGGAAGTCCCCGCATCATCAAATTTTGGATATGTCTTCTTATTCTTGGAGAACATAAGATAACAGGCTCTTCCATAATGCTTTTCTTAATCTCTTCTTGTATCGCCCGAATAATCTTTTGAAGTTTAGCCGGGTCAAGAACAAGTTGTTCTCCTTCAGGGGTTTGTTGGATGTTATTCGCCAGTTCATTTTCTAAATTTGGATGCAAGGTAATAGCGGACAATGCTCCATCTTTAGATAAATACCGCCGCATAATTTGTCTTGAAAGACTCATTCTTGCTTGCTCTGTAAGAAATCCAATATCTTTAGTTTTTGGTGCCCAATCGGCTAATGTTTCAGTAATAGTTAATAAATCACGAATTGAAATCCCTTCCCGCAGGAGATTATGTAATACCTTTTGCACCTCACCTAAGGTTAATTGACCGGGAATCAGCTCTGCGACCACTGTGGGATAATTTTGTTTAAGACTATCCATTAAACTTTGAACATCCTGACGAGTAATTAAGTCAGGGGCATGGTGTCTTATTATCTCCTGGATATGAGTTGAAATAATAGTTGGTGGGTCAACAACGGTATATTTCAATTGTTCCGCATATTCCCTCTGGTCTTCTTTAATCCAGATAGCAGAAGAGTTATATACAGGTTCCATGGTTGGTTCACCTTCTATTTTTTCAGTGGCTGCACCGGGATTCATAGCCAGATACTTGTCTAATTTTATTATTCCTTTGCCTACTTCAAGCCCTCTTATTTTAATCGAATAAGAGTTTGGTTTTAACTGGATATTATCCCTGATTCTAATAGGAGGTGTAACTATGCCTAATTCAAGTGCCGTTTGTCTGCGAATCATAGTTACCCGGTCCAATAAATCACCACCTTGTTCCGGGTCAACTAAAGGAATTAACGCATATCCAATCTCAAGTTCCATTGGGTCCATAGCCAGTAAGGAGGCAACACTTTCCGGCTTTTTGAGCCACTCCAATTCCTTTTTCTTCTTTTCTTCCAATGTCTTTTTCTCTTCTACGGTTACTGTTTTACTTATTAAGTAAGCTACAGTACCAATTATTCCTGCAACAACAAGCAAAGGAATTTTAGGTAAAGGAGTAAACATAAAAAATATTAATGCCCCGGTAGCTATCCATAGAACTCTGGGTTGAGATGTAAGTTGTTTAGCGAAATCTGTTCCTAAATTTTCCTGTGTGGCGGCTCGGGCAACTATAAGGCCGGTGGAGACTGAGATTAAGAAGGCAGGTATTTGAGCAGATAGGGCACATCCAACCGTATAAGTAGTATAATCACGGAATGCATCTCCTAATGACTCTCCACGCATCAGGACACCAATAGATAATCCTCCAATGATATTAATGGCGGCAATAACAATGCTGGCGATGACATCTCCCTGGACAAACCTTGCCGACCCATCCATTGCCCCATAGAAATCCGCTTCTTTGCGTACTTCTACCCTTTTATCCGCCGCCTCCTTTTCAGTAATATACCCTGCATTTAAATCGGCATCAATGGCCATCTGTCTGCCCGGCATAGCATCTAAGGTAAATCTTGCCGCTACCTCTGAGACACGCATTGTCCCTCGAACAATAACGAGAAGTTGAATTACGGTTAATATCAGGAAGATGACTATGCCGACAACTATATTCCCACCAACAACAAATGTTCCAAATGTCCGCACAATTCCTATATCTTGCCCCATCCCATTAAGGATAATTCTTGAGGTTGACACTTCAATAGCTAATCGATAAACCGTAGTAATTAATAAAAGGGATGGAAAGATGGAAAATTCAGTTGCCTTTTTTAAATATGTTACCGATAAGATTATAACCATAGCTAAGGTTAAATTCAGGGCTATGGATAAATCAATAAAAAGGGGAGGTAGGGGGATAACAAGCATAACGATAATACAAAGTATAAATATAGCAACTAATATATCTGCGTGTTGCATCCAAGTTAATGTTGGTGCTACTCGTTGTGTTCGTGATATAGCCAATTAGTTTCCCTCCCCCCGAAGTGCCTTTATAATAGCATATTTACCCATATTTTGTCAAGTGAATTTTCTGATTACAGGTAATCGGTCAGTCTTTGGGGGAAATTTGTTCGTAGTAACCCGCTTTAGCGGGTAGATTTAAGGCAAATAACCGCATAAATGCGGTTACTACAAACTCTATCCCCCCTGATAACTGACCCATTACGATTACAGGAGTTAGAATAAAAATATTGACAAGAAAGTTATTCTATGGTAAAATATTTAAAGGAAGTGAAGGATTTCTTACACGACTTATTCGTATCTCAGGACGCCAGATGTCTCGGCGTTAAGGTAAAAGTAGTAAAAGGGAATAATTAGTTTGTAAGTCATTTAATAATAAGGAGTTACTGAACTTTTGTAAAAATGTCAAATGACAAAGATCAAACAGCAAAATGATAAATGATAAATGTCAAATGACAAATGAAATCCAAAGCCCAAATGACTAAACCCTTTGACATTTAAGCATTTGACATTTATCATCATTTTGTGTCAACTTAATTAATGGATTGCATACAAATAATCACAATTTGTGAACTCAGAGGGTATAGACAAACAGTCCCCTTCGTCTTACCGAAGAAAAAATGAGGAGATAAAATGAAAAGATTGATAAGGTTTGATTGGGCAGTAAAAAAATTATTAAGGGGTAAGGCTAATTTTGATGTCTTGGAAGGCTTTTTAAGTGAATTGCTCAAGGAAGACATAAAGATAAAAAATATACTGGAGAGTGAAGGAAATAAGGAAACAGCAGAAGATAAGTTTAACAGGGTTGATTTGCTGGTAGAAAATAGCAAGGGAGAAATGATAATAATAGAGGTTCAGGTAGAGGATCAATTAGATTATATACAACGATTAATCTATGGGACAGCGAAGGTAACAACAGAATACATAAAACAATCTGTGTCATACAAAGAAATCAAAAAAGTAATATCCATAAGCATCCTATATTTTGATTTAGGGCAGGGAGAGGATTATATATATCATGGCACAACAAAGTTGATAGGTATTCATAATCATGAAGAGTTGAAGTTAAGCAAAAAGCAACAGGAAGAATTTCAAAAGGACCAGGTTTATGAACTTTTTCCTGAGTATTATTTAATAAAAGTAAATCAATTTAATGATTTGGCTCGTGATAGACTGGATGAATGGATATATTTTTTAAAGAATGAGGTTATCGAGGATAGCTTTACGGCAAAGGGATTAAAATCAGCAAAGACAAAGCTGGATGTCATGAAGCTGCCTAAAAAAGAACAGCTATCATATGAACATTATTTAGAGTCATTACATGATAGGGCCAGCTTTTATGAATCTACCTATGTGCAGGGAGAGAAAAAGGGTATGGAAAAAGGTATGAAAAAAGGCATGGAAAAAGGTATGAAAAAAGGCATGGAAAAAGGTATTCAGGAAGCATTAAAGAAAATGATAACAAGTGGGATTTCTGCAGATGAGGCTAAAAAGATATTGGGATGTTTGTAAAATTGATGTGATGATGTGATGATGAACTGAACATCAACTAATCACCACATCAACTAATTTGCGGGAAAACCAAATGGGTTAATCATTGATGAAATCAATAGATTATTTCATTGTTCTTTGCTTCAGTACAAATTTAGCCATCCCACCGCTTAAATATGTATAATTCCACCACCAGCCTGACAGATTTTTGAACAAAATCACCTTTCGCAATTTGTAAGTATGGTAATGCCTCATTATCCCAAGATATGAATTCATGCTGCTCAGAAATTTTTCTTGTTCGTCTTTAGTTGGTTTATGGTCGCGTGCTATTTTATTTTGCTTCTCAATAGCTTCGTAAAAATTACCCTTGGTGCGATTGGCAATGTAAATGCGGTGGGGTTTGATAACTACCCCTAAAAATTTTACACCCATTGAATAATGTTGTAGATAGATTTTCTTAGGATGCAGATTTAGTTGTAAAGTTGAAAGTAGAAAGTTTGGAATTAAAGATTTTAAATATTCTTTATCGTTATGCACTATTACAAAATCATCCACATAGCGACCATAGTAGCGTATTCCCAAATCGTGTTTCACAAAATGGTCAAATTCGTTTATGAAAAAATTGGCAAATACCTGGCTGGTTAGGTTGCCTATGGGCAGACCACAATTGAGAGGCGAGTGAAACAGGCTTTTATCTGGTGGCAAACCATCCCAATTGCTTCGTTTACCTTTGATGATACAGTTTTGGGGCGGGTTGTTAAAGATTACCTTTTGGCAGAGTTCTAATAGCAATACTTTATCGCGTAGTAGGTATTTTTGATGGATGAAGACACGCAGCTTTTCAAAAAGGATATTTTTATTGATGTGCATAAAGAAGCCTTTTATATCAAGCTTCAAAATGTAACAATCTTGGCTATAATTCTGCGAACATTGCCTGATAAAACGGTTTATCCGCTGTATGACCAGGTGTGTGCCTTTACCTATTCGGCAAGCATAGCTGTCATAAATAAATTGCCTTTCAAATAGCGGATTGAGTTTGTTGATGATTAATACCAAATTGCAATCAAAAATAAAATAATCTTGTAATCTGTTGTGGTATTCCTTAACTTAATGCAAATATAAAAATGTAAAAATCAAAATTACAAAGTAAAATGCAAAATTATTTGTGAAATAATGAGAGAGATTTGCTTGTCACCTGCCTATCGGAAGACAAAACAGAAAGGTACGAAATCGATATTTTTGATATTTGATTTGTCATTTTGCATTTTTATATTTAATTTTTAATTTCAGCATAACAGATTTTGATTGAATTGTTTAATATACCTTTGATTGCAAATTAGTATAAGTGATGCACCACCCTATCTCTAAAATCTGCGGCAAATATTTCTCGCTTAACGGGTTTATCTACAATAAAGGCAATGGACTTGCCGGGCTGGTAAGTGCTATTGTTTATTTCTTCACAGAGCTGGATAAGATTATTTTCATAGTCAATTTCAAAAGAAAGGGCATTAATGGTATTGCGTTTGTTACTGCGGCAATTAAAATAAGCTTCAAATAGTTCAGAAAGCTCTATTTTCGGCTTTTCTTTGGGCTGTATGTCAAATAATGAGAGTTGCTGCATAGCAAATTTCCCCTTTGAAGGGGGTTAATTCCCCCTTAATAAATTTATCTTTACCCACAAATATTGCTGGACAATTTAAGGTGGACGATAAGAGAAATTATCATTAAATATTTTGTCCTGTGCAGTTGGAATTTGCTACACAGGTTTATAATAATTTCACCCTTTCGGGGTTAGGATTTGTTTATACCGGCTTTCTACAATCATATTACCCCTTCGGGGTTAAGATTTGTTTATACCGGCTTTCTACAATCATATTACCCCTTCGGGGTTAAGATTTGTTTATACCGGCTTTCTACAATCATATTACCCC
>JBDRHR010000095.1:0-2470 GCA_043816605.1 Nitrospirota bacterium | reverse complement strand
AATTTGCTACCCCTTGTTCCAATAATTATTTCTTTCATTTGAAAATCCCCTTTCTATTTCTCGCAAATGTCGCAAAGAAAGATATATCCGCAGATTACGCAGATTTCACAGATTAAAATAAAAGACCTTTTGGATCTTTTTTCTTTATCTTCTCCTGATAATCTGCGTAATCTGCGGATATATATCTTCTCGATTTTCATCCCTCTTTGTGAGACTAATGGCTCATGGATGTTTCATAATTAATTCCTTTTGATTATAGGACTTATAAGACTTATAATGCCTATAATTTTCCTAACGCCTCAATCAATGCCTTACCTTTATGCAGGGTTTCGTTGTACTCATCCTGTGGAATAGAATCTGCAGTTATCCCACCACCTACATGAAAATAGGCTTTATTGTCTTTTATAACAAATGTACGGATAGCGATATTTAGGTCCATACTTCCGCTAAAACTCAGGTAACCAATGCAGCCTGTATAGATATGCCTCTTGTTTGGCTCTAATTCATCGATTATTTCCATGGCTCTTATCTTTGGTGCACCAGTGATAGAGCCGCCGGGAAAGCATGCCTTGAGCAAGTCAAAGCGGTCATGCCTCGTGGAAAGCTCGCCGCAAATTGTAGCCACTGTATGAAATACGGTTGGATACATCTCCAATCTTCTAATATCCTTAACCACAACCGAGCCATATCTGCATACCCGACCAAGGTCATTCCTCAAGAGGTCAACAATCATAATTAGTTCGGCTTTATCCTTTTCGCTTGTTTTTAGTTCATTTTTTAGTTTCAAATCCTCTGTTTTAGTTTTACCTCGTGGTCTTGTCCCTTTAATCGGTCTGGTAACTACATTTTTACCTTCTACCTGTAAAAACCGCTCAGGAGAGGCACCGGCAATGATGACATCTTTCAGGTCTAAAAAGCAGGCAAAAGATGCCGGATTTAATTTTTTTAACCGTTTGTATAATTCAAATTCAGGGATAAAAAGGTTAGCGATTAGCCTTTGTGATAAATTCACCTGATAAATATCACCTGCGGCAATATATTCCTTTACCCTACCTATTACCTCTAAATATCTTTGCTGGGTAAAGTTAGAAATTATCTCTACATTAACTTCTAATAAGGATAACCCTTTCTTTATTCTTAAGTTATCGATTTGCCCTAATTTAGTCAACACCTCTTTCAATCTTTCTTTAGCCTTTGTTTCTCTTGATTTCCCTGTCTCTGGAAAACCACTTGATGAGATATAAGCCTTTTTTTTTAAGTGGTCAAATATAAAAATCACATCATAAAAGCAGAAAATGCAATCGGGTATATCTAAATCATCAATCCCTTTTCCGGGCACATCTACCAGGCGAGCCTGTTCAATCAAATGCCGCATTTCATAACCAAAGTAACCAACCGCTCCGCCAATGAAGGAAGGGAGATTCGGTAGTTGTTGTAATTTATATTGATTAATAAGTACCCTTAACGCATCAAATGGGTTATCTTCAACGAGGCAAGCCTCATATTGTTTTCTTATCCCTTGCTCAAATATCTCAATTTGTTTATGCCTGCTTTTAAAAACAAGGAATGGCTCACACCCGATGAACGAGTATCTCCCTGAGCTATACTTATTCATACCACTATCAAGGAAAAAAGGATAATTATTATCTTTAAAAAGACTAAAGACTTTTGCCGGGTCAATCATGGGAATTTCTTTAATTATAGGGTTTATATTGCTGTGATACATTTATCCATTATACCAATTTCAAGTTCAAATGTCAATATTTCCTTGACAAAATCCAATTCTATGGTATATACTATTAACTGCGATGTTAAAAATAGGGGTTTTAGTTTCAGATAGAGGGTCTAACTTACAGGCAATTATTGATGCTATTGAAGGTGGTAATCTTTCTGCTGCTATTGCGGTAGTTATAAGCGACAATAAGGAGGCTTATGGATTAGTTAGAGCACAAAAACATGGGATTAAACCTCTTTTCCTTGACCCGAAAGGATTTAAAACACGGCAGGAATATGACCGCAGGATAGTGGAACATTTGGAGAAAGAAGGTGTGGAATTGGTTGTCTTGGCCGGCTTTATGCGGATTTTAAGTCCTTATTTTATCAAGGCGTATAACCATAGAATTATGAACATCCATCCTGCTTTACTTCCGTCCTTCCCCGGATTACACAGTCAACGGCAGGCGGTGGATTATGGGGTAAAAATTTCTGGGGCTACGGTTCATTTTGTGGATGAAGGTTGTGATACAGGTCCAATAATCTTACAAGCCGCAGTTAAAGTTGAAGATAATGACACAGAGGAAACCTTATCTGCCCGGATTTTAGAACAAGAGCATAAAATTTATTCCCTTGCTATTCAGCTTTATGCAGAAGGAAAATTAGAGGTTATCGGTAGAAAAGTGAAGATAAGGCAAAAATAATACTTGACGATTCAGGAATTTTATGGCATAATGTATAATTATCAATTATCAAT
>JBDRHR010000094.1:0-4485 GCA_043816605.1 Nitrospirota bacterium | reverse complement strand
TCAAAATAACTTTTTTATGGAATATAAATGGCTTCCTGCCCACTCAAATGCATCCATCGTACTACCCACCACTACCTTCATCTCCTTTATCTTTTTTTTATTTTTTTATGTAATTTTTTAGTTCCGTAACAGCCTGTCGAGGAGTCAAGGGGGCAAGTGTAATAAGGAAAAACTCCTCACTTGACCCCTTGAACCCTTGAATCCTTGACCCCTTTTTCCTCCCGATAACTGACCGATTACCATTTTTTAAGATTTTTACTTGACAACTTCATCTCAGTATGATAATCTTTATTAAGGAAATAAATTGAGGAGATGATATAAGTTATGAAAAAATTTAGTGTGTTATTCCTTTTACTTTTTATCATCGGTTGTGGCGGGGCTAAACCTTACATTCCACCTTATGCGTATTCAGAAAATCAATTAGCAAAATTACTTTATGATAGGGCTGTAACCTACCAGAATCAGGGTAATTACGAGTTGGCTATTATTGAATTCCGCCATTTCATTGACTATTACCCTAAGATTTATTATGCAGAGGAGGCTCAACTTAATATCGCTAAATGCTACCAGGCATTAGGACAATTTAACGAGGCAATTAATAATTATCAAATCCTGCCTAAGAAATATAAGCAATCTGACCATAAGGTAGAGGCAATTTATCGCATAGGCGAGTGCTATCAGGAGTCTAATAAAATTAAGGAGGCAACTCAATCCTACCTTTCTATCATCATGAAACATTCTAATACCGAATGGGCTAAGAAATCAAAGGAAAAAATTGAGGAGATGGCTAAGAAATTCCCTCAAAGTAAATATCTTAAAAAAATAAATCGGACGGCAGATAAAATGTATCGCAAAAGTCAAAAGAAATAAAGGAGGGTTTTTAATGCCGGGAATAATGATTCAGGAAAAGCCTAAAATAGAACAAATAATATCACTTCTTGCTCAACTTCCGCTACAGGATATACCAACATTAAAAATGAGAATAGAAGATATGGCAAGAAAAAAATTAGATAGGGTATTGGTAAGTATGCGGGGAAAAACTGCTGATACTTCAGAAGAGGAAATTTTAAAGACAGTAAATGAAGCAGTAAATCAGGTGAGGAGTACTCGTGAAAAGGTTAGGTATGAAGGCAGTAATTGATACTAATATTTTTATCAGCGGTGTAATTAGTAAGAAAGGAAAATGTGCTTTATTAATTAATTGTTGGAAAGAGGGAAAATTTGACCTGGTTACTTCTACAAATATAATTAATGAAATAATTGAAGTCTTGAATCGTCCTGAGATTAAAGATAGGTGGAGTTATACTAAGATAGAAATTAATGAGTTGATTGAGTCAATTTATACATTAGGTATAATTACTCCAGGATTATATGAGATAAAAAAATCAAAAGACCCAAAAGACAATATGTTTTTAGCTTGTGCATTGGAAGGAAAGGCTGATTATCTTGTCTCTGGCGATACTCACTTGAGTGAGATTAAATACTATCAAGGCATACAGATTATAAATGTAGCCCAAATATTAAAATTATTAGGAATAGAGGAGTGATAATTATGGGATTTGAATATCGAGAAGGAGAATTACATTGTGATGATGTTAAGGTAAAAACAATAGCCGATGAGGTGAAAACACCATTTTATCTTTATAGCTATGAGACCTTAATCTCGGCTTATGAGTCATACAAAGAGGCTTTTTCTAAAGTTGATACCTTGATTTGTTATGCGGCTAAGGCAAATTCTAATCTTGCCATTCTTAATGCCTTAGCCAAAAAAGGCTCAGGTATTGATGTGGTTTCTGGAGGAGAACTCTTTAAGGCATTAAAGGCAGGTTTTCCTCCACAAAAAATCGTCTTTAACGGCAATGGTAAAACAAGACAGGAGCTTGAATATGCCTTAGAAAATGATTTGTTAATGATTAATGTGGATTCGATAGGAGAACTTTCATTATTAAACCAAATTGCCAAAGAAAAGGGTAAAAAACCGAGAATTGCTATTCGAATTAACCCGGATGTTAATCCAATTACACATCCTTACATTGCCACAGGATTAGCTAAAAGTAAATTTGGAACAAGTAACCATGAAATAAAAGAGATTTATATCCAGGCATCAAAGGCAGAACATCTTGAAGTAGTAGGGATTCATTGTCATGTTGGTTCACAAATCATTCATGCTAATATATTTGGTGAAGCCTTGAATAAGGTCATTAAATTAGCAGGAGAACTTAAAGAAATAGGGATAATCATAGAATATATAAATATTGGCGGTGGGTTAGGTATCAGGTATCGTGATGAAGATGTGCCGACAATACAGAACCTTTCTGAAATGATTCTTCCGTATATTATTAATACAAATTATAAATTAATCTTAGAGCCGGGACGAAGTATTGTGGGGGAGGCAGGTATTCTTGTGACTAAGATAAATTATATTAAAAAGGGATTTCATAAGTATTTTATAGTCGTAGATGCGGCGATGAATGACCTTATCAGACCTGCTTTTTATAAATCCTACCATAGAATTCTACCGGTAATTGAGCGTGATATGGAAAGTGAAGGACTAACGGCGGATATAGTTGGACCTATATGTGAAGACGGGGACTTTTTTGCCCATGAAAGACTCTTGCCTAAACCTGAGGAAGGGGATTTGCTGGCTATTTTAGAGACAGGAGCCTATGGATTTGCTATGTCCTCTAATTATAATATGCGGCCAAGGGTAGCAGAGGTAATGGTAAGTAATGGTAAATACTATATTGTCCGCAAAAGAGAGTCCTACGAGGATTTAATCAGTAAGGAGATAATTCTTGAGGAATTATCCCCATCCCAATAAGGTATATTTATGAGAGTATTTTTGATTAATCCGCCGGCAGCAGATGGTGTCAAGGTTGTTCGTGAAGGACGATGTATGCAGCGACAGGGTGCATGGACATCTACCTGGTCACCAATTACCTTAGCCTTGTGTGGTGCTGTCTTAGAAAAGGAAAATATTCAGGTTGAACTTATTGATTGCATTGTTAAGGATATTGATGCAAACGCATTAAAGAGACAAATAGCCAACTTTAATCCCGACCTTATCGTTTTAAATACCGCTACTTCATCCATTGAAAGTGATTTAGCTATCGCAGAATTGGCAAAAGAAATACTGCCGGATGTATTGGTATCGGCGTTAGGAATTCATGTTACCGCTCTACCGGAGGAATGTCTTAAACTTGCCCCGGGTCTTGATTATTGCCTTCGTGGAGAACCGGAATGGACACTTAAAGATTTGGCGATAACTTTACGCAATGGCGGGAATATAAAAGACATCCAAGGACTCTCTTACCGCACAGACGGCAAGATTGTCCATAATCCAGCTCGGGAATTTATCTCAAATTTAGATGAGTTGCCATTTCCTGCCTGGCACTTGATAGACCCAAAGGATTACCGCATGCCGTTTAAAGGCGTTCCTTTCCTGCTTGTAGCTACCTCTCGCGGCTGCCCTTATAAATGCACCTTTTGTGCAGATAAGGCATTTTACGGTACGAAACTAAGATTAAAATCACCTAAAAGGCTTGTGGATGAATTAGAGTGGGTAAAAAAAACTTATGGGGTAGCAGAGTTCCTATTCTGGAGCGAATCGCTTACTATTAATAATGAATTTGTGCTTAAAGTTTGTGAGGAGATACTTTCACGAGGATTGAAGGTTTCCTGGGTATGCAATAGTCGGGTGGATAATGTCAATTTGCCGGTACTTCGTAAAATAAAAGAGGCGGGGTGTTGGATGATTGGTTATGGGGTTGAGTCGGGAAATCAACAAATATTAGATAGTGTAAAGAAAGGGACGACCCTGAGTCAAACAAGGAATGCTATTCAATGGGCAAAAGAGGCAGGACTTGAGGTTACGGGACATTGTATTTTAGGGCTCCCTGGTGAAACTGAGGAAACTATTCTTCAAACAATAGATTTCACTCTTAAATTAGACCTTGATTTTGCCCAATACTATTGTGCTGTGCCTTTTCCCGGCTCTGAGTTATACACCCGGGCACTTGAGCAAAATTGGATTAGCACAACCAATTGGACTATGTTTGAGCAGAACTTTTCGATATTAAACTTACCAACTATAAAAACAGACAAAATTATGGAATTTCGAAGATATGCCTTTAAAAAGTTCTACCTGCGGAAAAAATTAATCTTAAAAACATTTAAAAGAATTAAATCCGTTAATCAATTAGGAACATTTATCAAAATGGGCAGAGATTTTTTAACCTGGATATAACTGGCGGAGAGAGAGGGATTCGAACCCTCGGACGAGTTTCCCCGTCACACGCTTTCCAGGCGTGCCCGTTCAGCCACTCTGGCATCTCTCCGTTATTATAACCTAAATTTGACACTTACAATTAGAAGACTTTCTCTTTGTTCCTC
The DNA here is from genome assembly GCA_043816605.1 of Nitrospirota bacterium. GTDB lineage: Bacteria > UBA9089 > CG2-30-40-21 > CG2-30-40-21 > SBAY01 > JBDRHR01. Next base: position 93 of record JBDRHR010000094.1, on the reverse strand, counting down.
TATGATAACCTAAAGAGCAAATTCCACTCATTAAGAGGATTTTAATACAAATTCAACTTTCTTAAAGCTCATTTTTTTCTTCTTTATCCAGAA
>JBDRHR010000093.1:0-15791 GCA_043816605.1 Nitrospirota bacterium | reverse complement strand
AAGGAAATATTTGGAGAAGAAAGACTACTTGGTGTTTTGGTTGTAGACCGTTATAATGGATATAATAAAGTTCCTTGTGAGATTCAATACTGTTATGCCCATCTATTGAGGAATGTAGAAGATTTAGAGAAACAATTTAATTTGGTTTAAAAATGCTTCAGATTCTATTGTTTCTAATCCTGACATTGACCCTCACTCACTTTTACCTCCACCTTAACTCCCGAAGACTGACCCATTACGACAAATGAATAATTTTTCTTGACTAATTTGAAAGTAATGGGTATAATAAGTAAGTAGTTAGCAAGAGATTAGACAAGTCAGACGAATCAGACAAACAAAATTAAGGAGAGGATAAATGCTCAAGATATTATTTATCTTTACTCTGGCGTTAATATTCCAGCTAATTAGTCCAGGATTAACATTTGCCTGCGGATTACTTACCCACATTGAACTTATGAATCAAACCATAAAAGCATTAGGGAGTGAATTTAAATATATATCAGATACATTCTTGCTTTATGCTACCTTAGGGGCTATTGGCCCTGATATTTTTAGAGGTAGCCTTTTTAAAAAACTTCATGGTGAAGGATGGATACAATTTGTATTTGGAATGATAGATTATCTGAAGGGGCTTGCCCCTGGAGAAAAGAAGAATAAATTAACCGTATATTTATATGGATATTTAACTCATATAGCCGGGGATATAAATGGTGATACCCTTGTTCATCGAATAAGTAATCAACGAGAGCACAACAGGATATTTAATCGAGTTTGTCTTCATCAAGACCTGTATGTCGCTTGTAAATATCATTCTGCAGGTGGGAATAAAGCTAACCTGAAAATTGCCTTGTATGAATTAGATACAGATATTATTCAGATGTTTCGAGCAGTATTTGATAAATTAGAAGGAGGGGCATTTGAGTTAGAGTGGAAAACATTTATAAGTGCCTATGACCGCACACGGTTATTTTTATGGTGGATAATTAAAGAGGCAAATCAACCTTTCTTTCGTATATTTTTACCTTATAATTTTAGTGCTAAGTATCTTTTAAAATTTGAGCAAAGCTTTGAAGACTCTAAACAAAAGGCAGTGAATTTTATTCAATCAGTAGATAAATATCTTCATGCTCATTCCTGGAGTACGGAAGAATATAATAAGTTAAAAGAAGTTATCAAAGAAGATTATGTCGGCTGTCCGTATTTGTAAGACAAAAGTTAAAAGTTGAAAGTTGAAAGTTAAAAGTAAATACTTCTCCCTTCTAACTTTCAACTTTCAACTTTCAACTTTTAACTTAAGAGGAGGTAAGGTAAAATGGGTAAAATAGGTTTAGTGTTAAGTGGTGGCGGGGCAAAAGGGGCTTATGAGGCAGGTGTAGTTAAGGCACTAATCGATGCCCGGATTAAGTTTGATGTGATTGCCGGCACATCGGTTGGTGGCTTAAATGCAGTATTAATAGCCGCTAATCAAATTGATGATTTAATAACAGTTTGGGTGGAAAAAATTACTAATAATGATGCGATATTTGTTCTTAATGGCAAACTTAAATTAAACCCCTTATTACTTCTATTGCCAATTATATTTATAAAGGGGAAAATAATCAAGATTCTTTCCCGACTTGGTTCAATTGTAGATTCCTCACCTTTGCAAAATTTACTTAAACACACCATTAATTATAATAATCTAAAAAGTTCCGGCAATAGACTAATTCTTACCGGCACAAATCTTCAGATAGGTAGTGAAGAAACCTTTGTTAAAGCCGAAAATGGGAAATTCTTCATTAAAAGAAAAGGTTGGGTTAAAGAGATTAAAGAGGAAGACTTTGAGAAAATGGCTATTTCTGCTACCATAGCTACCTCGGCTATACCGGTAGCCTTTAACCCGGAGGTGATTTCAGGCTATCAGTATGTCGATGGTGGAATAGGAAATAATACCCCGTTGCTGAACGCTATTGAAGCCGGGTGTAAGGATATATTTACGGTTTTGATTAAACCCCCATCCCGCACACCGTTAGATACCAAATTTGACAATTTGTTTTCAATCGGCGGCAGAGCCATTGAAATACTTATAGAAAGTACTACTGAAGAGGATTTCAAGCATGCAAAGTTAATAAATGATGTTATTATTAACTATCAGAAAATGGTAGATGGAATAGACTTTATTCTTAACAAGGTTAAGGATAAAGAGGTAGTTACGGAAATTCAGAAGGTAATTAACAAGAGTTTCCCTTTTGAAAACAAAGGATTGATTAATAATATCGTAGTTCAACCAGATAAAGATATAGAGTTAGGTCTTCTTGATTTTAGCCCGGAGAAATTAAAAAAGGCTGTGAGCCAGGGCTATCAAGATGGATGTAAAAAATTAGAAGAGTTAACCGATGAAAAATTAGAGGAATTGAACGCAAAAAGATTAGAATGCGTTGCGTGTCAGTATGAGGTAGGATGTGAAGGTAAAAAGATAGACAGTAAGTTTTATGCGGCTATTGATAGACTTATTGGGAAAGTAGAAAGTAAAAAGTAGAAAGTTTATAAAGTTATAAAGTAAATCAGAATTCCATAACTTTACAAACTTTATGAACTTTACAAACTTTCTACTTTCTACTTTCACAAAAGAAGGATGAATATGACCGTAGAGACTATTAAATGGGAAGATGCTCAATTAAAGATTATAGACCAGACAAGATTGCCTGAGGAATTGGTCTATTTAGAATGTAATACGCCGGAAGAGGTAGCTGAGGCAATAAAAGCCTTACGGGTAAGAGGAGCACCGGCAATAGGTGTTGCCGCGGCTTATGGAGTTGTATTGGGTATTGATAAGATAGACGAGACAATTAAACTTCTTGCCGGCACTCGTCCTACCGCAGTTAATTTATTCTGGGCACTACAAAGAATGGAAAACTGTGCCAAAAACCATAAAGGCTATGGATTAAAAGAGTCATTATTAAACGAGGCTATTTCAATTCATGAGGATGATAAGGAAAAGTGCCGTAAGATGGGTGAATATGGTGCCTCATTAATCAAAGATGGGGATACCATTCTAACCCACTGCAATGCAGGGGCATTAGCTACCGGTGGGATGGGGACTGCCTTAGCCGCTATCTATACTGCTAAAGCACAAGGTAAAAAAATTAAGGTGTTTGCCGATGAGACAAGACCACTGTTACAAGGGGCAAGATTAACTACATGGGAATTACAACAGGCAGGAATTGATGTAACCTTAATTTGTGACAATATGGCAGCAGTGGTTATGAAACAAGGAAAAATAAATTTAGTTATTGTCGGTGCAGACAGGATAGTAAAAAATGGTGATGTAGCTAATAAAATTGGGACTTACGGAGTAGCTGTCTTAGCCAAAGAACACAATATTCCTTTCTATGTTATTGCTCCTACCTCTACCTTTGATTTATCATTAGAAGATGGCTCTCAAATTCCTATAGAAGAACGAGGTGCAGACGAAATTACTTATGGATTTGGAAAAAGGACGGCACCCGTGGGAATAAATGTTTATTCACCTGCCTTTGATGTTACACCAAATAGATTTATCAAGGCTATTGTTACAGAAAATGGTATATGGATAAAGTAAATTAAAAATTATGAATTAAAAATTAAAAATTGAGGAATTTAAAAATAATTCTTTATTCCTCAATTTTTAATTTTTAATTCATAATTTTTAATTCATATTACACACTCCAATGTCCACTTCGGATAACATCAATCAATTCCTTACCATAAATAAGTCTGCTTGAATTTAATACTGCAAGTGCAAATTCATCTTCTTGTGCATATTTTCCACGAAGCTCGCTAACAGACCATATCTTTGCCGAGATAGAATTTCCAAAGGTTCTTTTTACTTCTTCTTGAGTATATTCTAATCCTTGTTCTACTGCTCTAAAATTCATATCATCACGAACTATTAACAGAAGTTCAATATCAGAATTTGAACCATTTCCATTTTGCAAAATATCACCATATAAAACTATTGATTCTACAAAGACGCGTAATCTGTTAGTTAGTATTCCGGTAAGTTTTAATACTAATTCTTTTTCTGCTCGAAATAGGGTTTTCAAAATGTCACGACCAAGCATATTATCTTCATTGAGTCTATATAATATTGCCTTACCGATAGTTTTGGAAATAGTAAGACCGTGTTGAGAAAGTTCACGAAGCACTTGGTGGGTTTTAAGGTGTGACAGACCAACTTTCCTTGAAATCTCACGGCCTGTTAATTCTAATGGTTGGTCAAAAAGAAAGCGTAAAATCCTTACCTTAGAGCGTTGTCCAAGGATAGAATCCAGTGGCTCTAAAAACTGCATTTCTCCCCCTTCCCTGATACATAAAATATATCATAAATCAACTTATTTTGTCAAGTGAAATTTTTCCAGACTTGTAATGGGTCAATTATCAGGGGAGAAAAGGGGGGCAGGATTCGAGGGTTCAAGGGTTCAAGTGTTTGTTTTCCCTTATTTCACTTGCCCCCTCGACCCCTTAACCCCTTGAATCCTTTTAATGAATTTTTTCATATTTCCTCCAAAGACTAACCCATTACACATTGTCTGAAAAATTTCTTGACTTAGAGAAGGTAAAGGTGTATAATCATTTTCAAGGAAGCGATAGGAAGTAAGTAGTAAAAATCGGTGGTGTCCTTGAATAGTTAACTTGTATAAAAAAAGGAAATAGAGAAAGAAGATAAGGGAATAAATTCATTTTAAGAGGCTTGCCTCATTATTGCAAATTTAGCATTTTAAATTTAAAATTTACAATGATAAATTTGCAATAAATAATCCCCTTTTTTACATCTTTTTCAGATGCCTTACTTATAACTAAGCTATAACGGGACACCACCTAAAAATCCGGAGGTGTAGCCTAATTAGCGAAAAGACAATCCTGATAGGTGTAAAAATACCAAGGATAAATGAGGAAGAATTCAATTATTCATTAGATGAGTTAGCCTGTCTGGCTAAAAGTGCAGGGGCAGTTGTCTGTGATGTGGTTAAGCAAAATAGAACCGCACCGGATATAACTACTTATATTGGCAAAGGTAAGATTGAGGAGTTAAAACAAATAGCAGACCAAAACAAGGCTCAATTAATTATCTTTGACCACGATTTAACCGGAAGTCAGGTAAAGAATATAGAAGAGGCAGTAGGTATAAGAGTTATTGACCGCACAGAATTAATTCTGGACATATTTGCCCAGCGGGCACATACGGCAGAGGCAAAACTTCAGGTAGAATTAGCTCAATTAAACTATCTTTTACCCAGATTAATAGGCTTGGGGCTTGTCCTGTCAAGATTAGGCGGTGGAATTGGGACTGTAGGACCCGGGGAAACAAAGTTAGAGTATGACCGCCGCAGGATTAAAACAAAGATTAGTCACTTGCAAAAGGATATTCGCAAGGTATCTAAGGTAAGGGCAGAGCAACGAAAGGGACGCAAAAAATTCCCTATTGCCGCTATTGTCGGATACACTAATGCCGGTAAATCAACCTTGTTAAAGACATTAACCAAAACAAAGGTCAGGATTGAGGATAGATTATTTACCACATTAGATACCAAAATTTCTAAAATTACCCTTGATGGCGGCAGGAAAGAATTACTTTTAATAGACACCGTTGGCTTTATCCAGAATTTACCGCATCATTTAGTTGATTCATTTAAGGCGACATTGGAGGAGGTAAAAGAGGCGGATATACTTTTGCATGTCGTTGATGCCTCAAGTCCATTTTTAGAAACTCAGATGGCGGCTGTGCAAACCGTATTAAAACAATTAGAGGCTTGCCTCGTTGATACTACCTCTACACCAATGGTAACCGTTTTCAATAAAATTGACCTCTTAGACAATAACGAGGCAAGCCTCAACAAGGCAAGCCTTTTAAATCAGGTTTCAAAATTAGTAAATAAAATCCCTCATAGTGTGGCTATCTCTGCACTTTCAGGAGAAAACATAAACCATCTTATTCAAATATTATCTCGCTTAGTTATTCCTAAATTTAAGCAAAGGAAGGATGTTCATGGATAATAAATTTTATATCCATCTCAGGCTTTTTTTTATATCTTTTTTGTTTGTTGGAATATTTATTGCTTTAAATGTCAAAGAGGTTTTTTCTCAAGAAAAGAAACCTATCATTGCGTTTGAAGAAGAAAGGTATGATTTTGGGCAGATAAAGCAAGGAGAAAAGATAACTCACATTTACAAATTTAAAAATACAGGACAACAAACATTAGTTCTTGAGGATATAGAGATACCTTGCGAGTGCACTAAAGCTGTGGCTTCAAAGGAAAAAATTCTACCGGGTGAATCAGAAGAAATAACGGTTACTTTTGATTCAACAGGGGAAAGAGACCGGATAGATACACCAATTACGATTTACTCTAATGACCCCAATAACCCAATAGTTACCCTGACTATTACTGGAGAGGTTATCCCTGAGATAAATATTGTGCCCAGGGTGCTAAATTTTGGGCGGATAGAACGAGGTAAATATATATCAAAGAAATTGCGAGTTGCTTTTAATTTTCAACATCAATTAAAAATAACAGGGCTAAACCCTTCTTCAAGATTTATAACCTCAAAAATCCTGAAAATTACCAAGAAAGAAACTATTATTCAGGTTACTATTAACAAGGATGCTCCAGAAGGAAGACTTTCTGAGTATGTGACTATTATGACTAACAGCAAACTTACACCAACAACCACAGTGTTGGTAGTAGCTGATATTCCACCAAATATTGGAAGATAAAGGGCAAAAATGAAAAAGGTTATTTACAAAGCGACTCTTATTTGTATCATAAGTGCTACATTAGGAATTACATATAATATGATTTTCAATCCGGGAATTCATCTTCTTTCAAGACAACCCAAATCATCTTATCCAGAGGTATCCTTAGAAGAGGTAAAAGTGAAACTTGAAGAAAAAGGGGTTATCTTTATTGATGCCAGAACAAAAGAAGAATTTGCCAAAGGGCATATTAATGGAGCAATTAATATGCCATATAATAACTTTGAAATAGCATATCATCAGGCAACTCCTTTCCACAACGCAATAGAAAAGGAAATAATTGTGTATTGTGGGGGAGGGGATTGTCCAAGTAGCCTGCTTGTAGCAGAAAATCTTACCCTTCTGGGACACACCAATGTTAAGGTCTTTCTGGGTGGTTGGGCATCATGGGTTAAGAACCAAATTAAGGAAAAGGGATGAGGAACTGTAAAATGGGTACTGTCCAATGAAAAATGTAAAATACGTAAATAAAGGGTAAGAAGTCATACAAAATGAGATAATTTTAAATTTTTCATTATCCATTTTACAGTTTACAGTTCAAAGTTTTTAACTAGCTGAACGGTTACGAAAAGGGGTATATTTTATGTCCATCTTAAACTCCCTCTGGAGATTTCTTACCAACAGATATATAGTTACTATCTTTCGCCTATTCTTAGGGGTACTTTTTGTTTGGGCCAGTTGGGATAAGATTCTTCATCCTGACCAGTTTGCTGAAGCAATCAGCAATTACAAACTCCTGCCCAATTTTGCTATAAATTTATTTGCCGTAGTCCTGCCATGGATTGAATTTGTAACCGGGTTACTTCTAATATCAGGTTTTCAGAGTAAAAGCAGTAGTTTCCTCATTCTTTGTTTACTGACCTTTTTTACCTTAGTGATAGGCATAACCCTTTTGCGGGGATTGGATATTGAATGTGGTTGTTTTGGCACTAACCAGGGTAGAAAGATTGCATTAACGACACTAATAGAAGATATATTCTTTCTCCTCATGGCACTTCAAGTCTTCTTTTGTGATAAAGGATTTTTTAATATAGCCTCGCTACTAATAAAAATTCGAACCCTAAACCCTAAACTTTAATTACTGCCTCCTCGTAATGGGTCAGTGAACGGTGGGAATAAGTATCTATGGTTTGTGTAAAAAGGGGGATATGGTGATGATGGAGATTAAAGGGATAATCCTTATTCTTATTAGAAAATCTCCCTATCCCCATTATCTTCTTATCCCCCTTTTTACACCTTTATCGGTTCCCTACGCAATGAAAAATTTCACTGTTCACTGACCGATTACGCCTCTTGTTGATTTTTATTGACATAGTCTAAAAATTGTGGTAAAATATCTTCAGAATGGTTCAAAGAATGAATAATATCCAAAATATCCTGAAAAGCAGAAACAAAGCATAAAAATATAAAATTGTTTTTGGAGATAAAAAGTGAAAAATTTAGGTTACATAGAGATTAAAATTGTTGGTTCAAAAGGCAAAATGGAACTTGCTCCCGATAACTATGATATAAAGGAAACCATTACTTTACTTCAGAATGTGGAAGATATGTTATTCCCTGGCGAAAAAAGGGAACGACCTACAATAAGCTACAGGATAGAAGATGGTTCTGTAAGACATTTAATAAAAACAAGTTTGCAAGTCATTATTGGCTTTAACGCAATATTGTTTCAAATAAACGAGAAGCAAAGCATAGATTTTTTAGAATATCAAACTGCTAAGGCATTTGAGTCATTTCAGGATAGTGCAAAAAAAAATGATTACGAGTTCAACATTACTACCTCAACAGAAAACACTAACAAGGTTACCATCAATAAAAATACCAACTTCTACAGAACAGAATCAATTTGGGTTGATGCTGAATTCTATTTTTATGGAAAAATAACCAATATGGGAGGAAAAGACAGGGCAAACTTCCATATTGTAACTGAGAATATGGGAACAATACTTATTCAGACACCAAAGGAATTCTTAGCAAAATATGAATCAAACCCCCTTTACAAAGATTATGGAATAAGAGCAGTTGGTAAACAGAATGTAGAAACCGGAGAGATAGACAAATCCAGTTTAAAGTTTAAAGAAATTATTGATTACCACCCTGTATATGACGAACAATATCTTAAAGATTTAAGACAAAAGGCTAAAAAAAGCTGGCAGGGCATCACTGACCCCGATAAATGGCTTAGAGAAATGAGGGGAGGTTATAGTGCATAGTGTTTTGCTTGATACCAGTTTCTTTATACGGCTCTTAAATGAAGATGACCCACTCTTTGAGAATGCAGACGGGTATTACCAATATTTTCTGCAAAAAGGGATTGCATTGAAATGTTCTACTATTTCGGTAGCTGAATTTTGTGTCAAAGGAGATATAGACCAATTACCCTTAAAAAATTTGCAGATTGTTTCTTTTAATCTTTCCCACGCTCAAAGAGCCGGTGAATTAGCCAGAATTGTTTTTGATAACAAAGGTTTGTTGGGACTTTCTACAAGACTTATTATACCAAATGATACTAAATTGTTCGCACAAGCCGATGATGACTTAGAAATGATTGATGCTTATATAACATCTGACACCGAAAGCATAAAAATCTACAAATTGCTCAATAATCACACTAATCTGCATTTTCAAATAATTGATTTGCACAACAAATACACTGAAACCTTTGGATTGTTAAACCTTTAAAGCTAAAATGAGCAAAAGAGAAAGTAATATCCAAAATATCCTAAAAAGCAAATTCCTGTCAGTTCAAGAAAGTTAAGGAGAGATTATGGGTAATGGAAATAATACTCATAGAAAAAAGGATTCGGCACGGTTAGTCTGGGACTCAAAACCACGCCGGGCACCAAATCCTAAGGATATTGAGTTTCAAACCGCAGAGGTGGTAATCCCAAACCCTCAATATGCCGACCAATTGCCGTTAAGCAATTCCCCTCCTGAAGGAGAACTTTTTCCCAGAAATGACCAATTGTCTTTATACGGTCAGGAGATTGATAAGCAGAGGATGAATCGGCTTATCTGGGGTGATAATCTTTTGGCTATGCAGGCACTTTTGACACAAGGATATGAAGGAAAGATAAACCTGATTTATATTGACCCACCCTTTGACTCAAAAGCAGATTACTCCCATAAAATGACCATTGAAGGCAATGAATTCATCAAAGAACCGTCAGTGATTGAACGGCTTGCTTATAAAGATACCTGGGCTGGTGGCACAGATTCTTACCTTGATATGCTCTATCCGAGATTGCAGTTGATGAAACGGTTGCTGGCAGAGGATGGCAGTATTTATGTGCATTGCGATTGGCATAAGAGTCATTATATTAAAGTAATGTTGGATGAAATCTTTGGTACAGAAAATTTCAGGAATGAAATTGTTTGGTGCTATACAGGTCCTTCTCGGAAAATTAATGATTTTCCAGACAAACACGACATTATTCTACGATATAGTAAAACGGAAAATAGGAAATTTAATATTGACGAGGTAAGAGTTTCATATTCAGAAAGTTTTTTAGAACGTCGTAAATATACAGAAGGAATAGGTGGAATTTATGCTGGCAGAGAAAGAGATTTAGACAATATGGGGGGTTTTAAACAAGGAAAAGTTCCTGAAGATTGGTGGAATGATATTCCTTCTGGAGGGCAAATTTCAATAAATGAACTTGCGGGGTATCAGACCCAAAAACCTGCAAAATTACTTGAACGCATCGTCAAAGCTTCTTCCAACCAAGGCGACCTCATTGCCGATTTCTTTGCTGGCTCAGGTACCACCCTTGCAGTTGCCGAAAAACTTGGTCGTCGCTGGATTGGTTGTGAACTTGGCAAAGTTGGCATTCAGGTTGCCCGTGCCCGACTTGTAGAACAACAGGCAAAGCCGTTCCTTATTGAGAATATCGGCAACTATCAGCGGGAGATGATTTATCTCACTGGTGGCAGAATTTGGGAGATGCAGCAGTTGATTTTGAAGCTCTATGGTGCAACTCCAAGGGATAAGATGAGCGGATTGGGTGTAAGAAAAGCCGAGGATGGCATAGAAGAGCTTGTCTATGTTGGTTACCCTGATAGACCAGTGACAGCCAAAAAGGCAGAGGAATTAGCCCTGCAGGCTCAAACACTTGATGGTAGAGGATATAGGCGATTGGTCATCCTTGTCTGGGATTATGAGTATAACTATCATCAAGCATTGGAATCTCGTCAGAATTCCCTTAAAGATAGGCTGAAGGTAACGATTGAAAGCCGTAATATTCCCCCAGACATCTACGATTACCTCAAAAAGGCAAAGACAGAAGAGGATATTTCTGCATTAGCTAACAAGGTGCATTTTCATGAAAGACCTTACTTACGGATAAGTGAGCCAGAAATAAAATCAACCTCAAATGGTAAAATAGAGGTTACTATTGGTATCAAGCGGTATATATTGATGGATATTCCCATCAGCCACAGCTCAAAAGAGGGGCAGACAAATTACGAGGCATTGATAAAATTAGCCAAAGATAACTTTGCAATATACATTGATTATTGGGCTATTGATTGGGATTATGATGGCTTCACCTTCAAAAGCCAGTGGCAGGCATTCAGAGGAAACGGTAAAAAGGCAAAGACTGTACCGATTGTGGCGACAGAGATATTGGAGCAAAAGAAAAGAACTGTTGCTGTGCGGGTGGTGGACATCTTTGGTAATGATGCCGGGGCAACGGTGGAGGTTACAGGTTAATGAGAATTCTTAGAGATAGTGAGATTGCAAAATTGATTAGTGAAACCAAGATTTTGCCAGATAATTGGCAAAGTTCACTTCAACTAAAAGATAAGAGTAATTTTCAATACATGGAACGAACTATCAAAATAAAAGGAAAAGAGGACAATATCTTTCGGATTATTCTTTGCTAAAACAAGATAAACATCTTTGATTTTTCTATCATTCTTATGTTTCAGGACAAAGATGGCAAGGAATATCGTTTAGTCCGTTATAATGGAAGGCATCCTTCAGGGCATACAAACAGATGGGAAAAAGAGCAAGGGCATCCAAATTATAAATTTAGTCCAGCTTTTCATATCCATCGAACAACAGAACGGTATCAAGAGGCAGGCTATGAGAAGATTGATGGGTTTGCAGAGATAACAACGAAATACTATGATTTTCACTCAGCACTGAATTGCTTTCTTAGAGATAATAATTTTAAAAAACTTGATGATTCACAACTTAAACTTTTTAATGGAGGTGATTTTTGATGGTATCAGAAAACATCGTGGATGATTTTAGAAAAAAGGTTTGCGAAGAAATCCATCTATCCCAGGAGGGTATATCTCGCTACATAGTTTTTACTCCTTTCATGTTTGACGACGGTGACCACTTACCAATTCTATTAAAACAAGAGAATGGACAATGGTATTTAACCGATGAAGGACATACCTTCATGCATGTTAGTTATGACGAAATTGACATTGAAAAAGGGACACGTGCCAGAATTATCGATACAGTTCTTTCATCTTATCGAATTAAGAATACAGAAGGGGAATTGAGGACGTATATTGAAAGTGATAATTATGGTGATGCCCTTTATAGTTTTATTCAAGGATTAATTAAGATAACTGATATTTCTTATTTGACAAGAGAGCGTGTGCGTTCAACATTTCTTGAAGATTTTAGAAATCTTTTAGAAGAAAAGATACCAGAAGAAAGACGGATATTTGACTACAGCGATACTAAACATGACCCAGCCAAAAAATACATAGTTGATTGTCGTATCAATGGTGCAAAGCGTCCGCTTTTTGTTTTTGCTGTGCCTAATGATGATAGATGTAATATTGCAACTATTACCTGTCTTCGCTACGAGACATTAGGAGTCCAATTTGTTGCTACCGCTATCTTTGAGAGTCAAGAAGAGATTAATCGTAAGGGACTGGCGCGATTGAGCGATGTTTGTGAAAAACAATTTCCGTCCTTACAGTCAGCTAAAGAAAGATTTGAACCTTACTGGAAAGAAATATTAAATAGGTAGGATTAAAATGGCAAAGAAAAATCAAGATGCCTTTTCTCAAATGTACCTGGCAAAGGCATTGGAAGGTGATATTCAAGGTTGGGTTAACCAGGGCTGGAATGGGGTAACAAGCACTACGCTTGAGCTTCTCAACTACTGGTTTAATCGGGATGAGGATGTAGGAGAGCAATTTCATCCCTGCCAGAGGCGGGCAATTGAGACAATTATCTATTGCCATGAAAACCTTCGAGTCCAGACACTAAAAGAGTTATTTGAGCGGGTTGCACCAGAAATACTTTATCAGCATCTACCGCTTAAACAGGAGGTAGAAAGCATTCCCTTTGCTAAGTATGCCCTGAAGATGGCTACAGGCTCTGGTAAAACCTGGGTATTAGCGGCTTTACTTATCTGGCAGTATTTTAATAAGATAAACGAGGAAAAAGGCAATTATTCTTGTCGTTTTTTAGTGGTAACCCCTGGACATGAAGTATTGAATCGTCTACTTGATTCATTTAGGGGTAAACGAGATATTAAAACAGGCAATAGAAATCCAGAAACCTCTGATTATAAAAGGCCGCTGTTTATCCCCGAAGGTATACATTGGAGAGACCGATTACATTTAGAAATATTTAAGCCAAAGGATGTTCAGCCGAATACAAGCCCGCCAGATGGCCCCTTTGTCTTCATCACCAATTGGCAACAGTTCCGTCTTAAAAGCAGTGCTCAAAATCTCTGGGCAAAATACACAGGTGAAGATGTGGAAGAAATGCCACGCGGAGAGATAATCCTGAATTTTCTTTCTCAGTATCCTGATTTGATTGTCATGAATGATGAGGCACACCATGTTCATAGTAAAAAGAAACCGAAAAAAGATTCAGAGAAGGATGAAGAGCTGGTCTGGCGTCAGTTTATGAATGTCCTTTATGACCGATTAAAAGAAAGCCATAGTAATGAATTTGGAACCTTTCTTCAAATAGATTATTCAGCTACCCCTTTTTATGGGAGTGGTGAAAAGCAAGAATTTTTCCCGCATATTGTCTATGACTATAATCTGGTCAGTGCTATGCAGGATATGTTAGTCAAGCAACTCTTTTTAGAGGAGCGGCAGTCTATCGCGGGAGAAAAATTAGAGGAACTTGATTTTAGAGCAGAACGATGTGAGCCGGAAGGAGGACATATCCGAGGAGAGATAAAGGAATTGTCTGCTGGACAGAAACTCCTTTTAGATATTGGTCGATTAAAGTCAGAACAACTGTCTAAAGAATTTAGAGATAAAGGGCTTAACAAAAAACCTGTAATGATGGTGCTGTGTGAGGATACAAGGGTTGCAGATTTGACAAAAGACCATTTTACTACCCGAACCGATGAGAATGGCAGAAACTACAACGATAATCAGGTAATGGTAATTCACTCATGTTTAGGGGAGAAGGAACTTGATGAGGCAAGAAAGAGGCTTGATAAGATTGATATAGACGATGACCCACTTAGAGTAGTTATCTCTGTATTGATGCTGAGAGAGGGATTTGATAAGAATAATATCTGTGTAATTGTAGTTTTGCGGGCAACTGAGGCAGACCTTTTGCTGGAACAGATTGTCGGACGGGGATTGAGGCTTATGTTTCCTGAATATGATTATCCTGAGTTGCAAGATGCTAAAAGAGAGGCTTATGATGAGATAAGAAGAAATAAGACTCCGTCTAATTCCCTTGATTTTCTTTTTGTTGTGGAGCACCCAAGATTCCGTGCTTTCTATGAAAGACTAAAGCGTGAAGGATACATTATAGGTGGGGGAGATTCAAGTACGACATCTTCAACTGGAGATATTTTACCTGTTGATGCTTTACCAAATAGACTTCCCGAATTTGATATTGCCTGGCCAATTCAGGTTTTTGATGAAGGCCGTATGCCGGAACTTTCTCAGATAAATATTAGTAACCTCCCAAAGTATAGCGGTGATTTTCATCAACTAAAAAACTGGCTTTCCAGATTGATTGTTCAGGAGACACATGTGGAAACCGGCAAAAAGACAAAGATGTGGAAACTTCAGAATGAATATTTTGATTATTCCTTCTTTTTGAGACAGGCATCTCATGCTGTGGCTACAAAGGGAGAAATATCTATTATTACCGCACAGCAGGCAAGGATTGCCGGGCTAATAGATGACTATACTTGCGAGTATTGTTTTGGTGAATCTATTGACTTTACTAAGCAAGAAAATTATTGCGTTTTGAATTATCCTCTTGTCTTTGACCATATTGTGCAGACTATTCGTCAGGCAATAGTGAAATTGATAGAAGGTTACAAGTACGAAGTAAAAGGGGTATGGGGAAAATTATCGGATGTGCCGAGGATTATGGTCAGGGAGAGTAAATCGGTGGAGACAGATAAGAGCATTTATCCGAGAAATGGTTATCAAACTATGGGTGGAGGATTTGAGCGGGATTTCATGCTCAAGGTGCTTAATCCTTCAGCAGAGGTTCTTTCATACACCAAGCTGGATAGACGACACAAATTGAAGATTACATATAGAGATGAAGTAGGTATCCTGAGACCCTATGAGGTGGATTTTATTGTGAAGACCGACAGAAAGAATTATCTTGTTGAGACTAAGGCAGACAGGGATTTGGATACTCCTAATGTTGCCGTGAAGATTAGGGCGGCAGTTGCTTGGTGTGAACAAGCATCTACTGTTATCCCTCCTGCTGAATTTCAACAACCCAATGAATGGGAGTATTTGATACTCTCAGAAAGTTTATTCAAGGATAATATGGGACTGGGTTTTGAGGCGTTTGTTCCTTTATGCCAGGGGCTACGAGATAAAATTATTGCTCAGGCAGAAAATAAGTTGTTCTTGTTTGGGTAAGGGAAAACCATGACCATCGACTATCTTAAAACCACTCCCGTAATGGGTCAGTTATCAGGGGGAGGAAGGGGTCCAGGATTCGAGGGTTCAAGGGTTCGAGTGTTTGTTTTTCCTTATTCCACTTGCCCCCTCGACCCCTCAACCCCTTGAATCCTGTTGATACATTTTTCCATATTCC
>JBDRHR010000092.1:0-12485 GCA_043816605.1 Nitrospirota bacterium | reverse complement strand
TGGTGATTGGTGATTGGTGATTGGTGAATGGTGATTGGTGATTGGTGAATGGTGATTGGTGATTGGTGATTGGTGATTGGTGATTGGTGATTGGTGATTGGTGATTGGTGATTGGTAATCGGTTACCTGATTACCATTTACCAATCACCATTCACCAATCACCATTTATACAAGGGAGTGTTGGGAAATGATATTTATATTAGGGTTTTTTATTATCTTTTTATGTCTGGGATTAGCCGGATTTTTCTCTGGCTGTGAGATGGGATTTATCTCAATTAATAAAATCAGATTAAGACATTTAATCGAAAAAAAATATCAGAGGGCATTGATTGCGGACAAATTATTAAAAAATACCCCACAGCTATTAGCAGGCTTAATCATTGGTATCAATGTCGCGATTATTACTGCCTCTTGCGTGAATACCTCTATGGCTCATTTTAGCCGGATGAATATATTTTGGGCTGAGGTAATCCTGACTTTTATCCTTCTTTTATTTGGAGAGATAATTCCAAAAACATTATTTCGCCATCATCCGACTAAGTTAATTCTGAGTTTAATCTATCCCTTGAGACTGAGCTATTTGATACTTCTACCAGTGGTAAGTTTGATTACAAAGATAACTAATCCCATTATTGGTCATGGGAAAACTAAAGAGGCAAAAAGTCCGTTTGTTACCAAAGAAGAATTAAGATTGTTAATTTCAGAAGGAGAAGAAGCCGGGAGCGTGGATGAAGAGGAAGAAGAGATGCTGGAAGGTGTATTTAACCTATCTACGACACGGGTAAAGGAGGTAATGACCCCAAGAATAGATATGATTTGTTTAGAAATAGAGACGAATATTTCCGACTTGTTAAGTGCCTTTGAGGAGCATCCTCATTCCCGAATACCTGTCTATGATGAAACCATAGATAATATTATTGGGATAATTTATATCAAAGATATTTTAAACTTCTGGGAACAAGGATTTGACCAAACATCGGTCATTGAACTTATTAGATTCCCATATTTTGTGCCGACAAGCAAAAGGGTTGACAAATTACTCGCGGAGTTTCAAGCTAAACATATTCAAATAGCGATTGTTGTGGACGAATACGGTGGTATCGCAGGATTAGTCACCTTAGAGGATTTATTAGAAGAGATTGTAGGCGAGATTCGGGATGAATATGAGGCTAAAGAAATTCTCGTGAAACCATTAAAAGATGGGGTATACCTTATCGATGCTCGTACTTCCATTGAAATCTTAAATGAAGAACTGAAATTAGACCTGCCCGAAGCCGATTTTGAAACTATCTCAGGACTAATTTTGGAATTATTAGGCAGAATACCTCAAATGGGTGAGGTAATTAAATATAAGGATTTAACTATGACGATTATAGAGGCAGATGAAAAGAGCATCTCCCAAGTTAAGGTAGAGGTAAGGGGGGCAGAAGTTAAAAGTTAGATTCTATTGTCCTCTGCTCTTCTGCTCTTCCGTCCCTCTGAACGACTACAATTTCCTGCAAAAGTTTGTTGCCAAAGAGGCATAATGCCTTGTAATCGGTCAGGTAACGGGGGGTTACTTTTTGACTGAGTAAGAAAAACAACCCCAATAACTGACCGATTACGCCTCCAGAAATATTTTCCTTGACATTTTTATTAACTCGGTGTAAAATAGAAGATGAAATTCTAAAGGATTAATTCCAATCTAATCTGGAGGATACAAGTGGAAAATAATAATGTGCCCAATAATATAGGATTAGTCTATCATCCTACTTATTTACTTCATGAAACCAGAGGACATGCGGAAAATAAACTTCGATTATTAAGTATATTAAAATACTTAGAACAAAGTAAGATTAAAAATAATTTATTTTATATTCCCCCAAGATACGCTACGGTAGAAGAAATAGGTCTTATTCATCCATTGACATATATAAAAATGATAGAGCGAGCATGTCAGACAAATAAAAGGTCTATTGACCCGGATACTCAGATATGTCCAAAATCTTATGAAGTAGCACTTTTGGCGGCTGGTGGGGTAATTTCAGCTATTGATGCGGTCATGGAAGGAAAGGTAAAACAAGCATTTGCCTTAGTCAGACCACCGGGGCACCACGCAGAACCAAATAAAGGGATGGGGTTTTGTATATTTAATAATATTGCTATCGGTACTAAATATGCACAAAATAAATATGGTCTTGAGAAAATCCTGATTATTGATTTCGATGTTCATCATGGGAATGGGACTCAATTAGTTTTTTATGATGACCCAAGCGTATTATATTGTTCTATTCATCAATATCCTTTTTATCCCGGCACAGGAACTCAATTAGAAAAAGGTGAAGGAAAAGGAGAAAGGCTCACTATCAATGTCCCACTACCGGCTAAAACGGGTGATATAGAGTATATTGCGGCATTTAAAAATTATATATTGCCTCCGGCATTAGAATTTAATCCAGAGTTAGTTTTAGTTTCTGCCGGGTTTGACGGTCATAAAGATGACCCTATCGGTGGGATGAAATTAACTAATGAGGGTTACAAAAATATAGCTAAGATGATTTGTGAGATTGCTAATCAGAGTTGTGAGGGTAAGGTTGTTTCTTGTTTAGAGGGAGGCTACAATATAGAAGTACTTCCTGTACTGGTGGAAGAATACTTGCTGGAGATGTTAAATTCAGGTAGATAGGCTGTAGGCTGTTAGGCTGTAAGGGGAAGGGGAAAGGAATTTACAGTCTTCTCCCTTCCGCCTACAGCCTAACAGCCTACAGCCTATCTACCTGTTAAGTGAGGTAAATAGAAAATGAATTGGATAATCTATTGTCAGGCGAGCCTGTTATTTTTATGTCTTATGGTTATTCCAGAAGGTGCCTCAGGCTCAGGAGCGGCTTTTTTGAAAATGGATGTCGGGGCAAGACCTGCAGGCTTAGGTGGGGCATATACGGCTTTGGCTGATGATGTTACGGCTATTTATTGGAATCCTGCAGGACTAGCGCAATTAGACCAAACAGAACTTAATTTTATGCATAATGAATGGTTTGCCGGGATTAAGTATGAATTTTTGGGTGCGGCATATCCTGTAGAAAACCTGACTTTTGCTACCTCGTTAACCTATTTATATATGGATGATATAAAAGAGGTATTAAAAAAGGATACAGAAGGTAATTACAATGGAAGATATTGGGAGACAGGAAAGGTATTTACGGCAGAAGACATGGCATTGTCTTTAGCCTTTGCCCAGGCAGTAGAAGAAAACCTTTTTATTGGAGCTAATTTTAAATATATCAATGAAAGTATTGAAAATGAAACTGCCTCAGGCTTTGCCATGGATTTAGGGGTAATCTATAAACCACAAAACAGACTTGGGTTTGGGTTTGTAATTTCTAACTTAGGCCCTAATATGAAATTTATAAAAGATGAGTTCGCTTTACCTTTAACCTATCGGGCAGGGGTATCTTATAGGCTGGGAGAGAACTTTACCTTTGCATTTGATGCAGAAAAGACTAAGGATGAGAAGTTAGAATTTTGTGCAGGAATGGAATCATTGTTTGGGAACCTGTTCACATTAAGATTTAGTGGAGCAACTAATGTAGATAAATTAGGTAAATTTAAAGGGTTACCTACCGGTGTGAGTGCTGGGTGTGGCTTTAAATTTGGTAATTCACTAATAATGGATTATGCTTATGTGCCTTATGGTGATTTGGGTGATACTCACAAAATTTCTTTGTCAATGAAACTCGGAGATAAAAGGCTACCATTTCAAAAACAACAGAGCACAGAATATAGAACACAGAATACAGAGCACAGAATACAGAATACAAAACAAGGGGCACTTAAAGAAAAGGGGAGATTAACTATTCGGGTGAAGGTGGATAATGTAACGGTTTGGGCAGGACCAGGCTCTAATTATGCGAGCATTGCCACCGTCTCAAAAGGCACAGAATTACTTGTCTTGGAAACATCTAAAAGATGGTATTATAAAGTTATGTTAGGGGATGGAAGTATTGGCTGGGTTTGCTCTACATTTGTGGAATGGAAAGAATAGGTCATCTAAGACTTATATGACTTATTATATTAAAACTCAAAATTTCAAGAGGATTTTTCCTCTTTCAATGATAAAAAAAGGTAGATAGGCTGTAGGCTGTTAGATTGTTAGGTTAGGAAGGAATTAGGGAAGGATAGACTATAAGTTGTTAGTTTATAATTCCCTCCTGCCTAATAGCCTAACAGCCTTCAGCCTAAACAACTTAATTATAAAATATTAGTAAGGGGGCGATATATTATGGCAGAGATTTTAAAATGTGCAGGGGCTGTTTATCTGGGAATTGAAAAAGAAGGAGATTCCTGGCTTGGAAAATTAACAGGAGAATTAACGATATGTGGTGAGGGGAATTTAAAACTTTCCACAGAAGGTGTAACATTTAAACGATGGCTTCCACCAAGAGAGTTTTTTATCCCGGTTGAGAAGATAAAAAGGGTAGAATTAACCACAACACATTTGCTTAAACCTGTATTTCCAGGTAGAGTGCTTAGAATTGTTTATCAAGAAACCAAGGATACCCTTATTTTTGGGATTTGGCTTGGGACTCGCGATGGAATAAAGTGGAAAGCCAAGATAGAGAGTCTCCTCTTAGAACAACAAGCTCAACATACCGCAAAAGAAGAAAAGGAATAATAAAAGTAAGGATTTGATTAGTCGGGTTTTAATGCCTCAGTTACAGGGGGAAACAACCCTCTACCCCTCTTTTTTAAGAAGGAATAAACGGGGTTGTGCCATATTCCCCCTTAATAAAGGGGGGTTGTTACTCTTCTATGGAAATTTCCCCCAGTAACTGACCCATTACTGAAAAAGTTCTATTTTGCAGAAGTTTTCTAAGGGATTACAACAAGGAGGTAAATAAAATGGGCAGGGTTAAATTTTTATATCCATTAATTTTTGTTTTTTGCTTATCTAATGTAGCTTTTGGGGAGGAAATTACAACGAGACAAGCCTCTTCTCCTGTTATCACTCTGGGTAAGGTGTATACAAAATGGAAGGGATTTCTCAATATACCTTTCTGGACAGAGGCGAATATTTCCTTCTCAGGGATTACTCCGGTTACTTTGCCAAAGGAAGCAACCTCTTTTAAATTTGGGCTTGCCTGGCGTGGTGAAAATGAAACCCGTGCCTCACAAAAATGTACTATTCTTACCCGGGTAGAAACAGAAACTTATCCTGACTCAGACAAGTGGGTACTTTTATTTGAAGAGGCAAATGATTTAGTCAGCAGGGTAGGTGTAGTAGATGAACAATCTTTAGTCACAAAAAGCATCTCACAGGAAAAATCAGAGGTAAAATATAAAATTACTGTTCGACCAATCCTGGCTATTGGACAAGAAATTAAGCCTAACTCAACTTATATTACTGTGCGTCTCACCTCAAAGGTATATACTACTTATACATCTATTCCTATCATTCCTATGACTATTCTTCATGACCCGAGCGGTGATGGAAGTTGGACGGCAATAAAACCAGAGACCTCTATTACTCACTTATTAAATATTAATCTCGCCGGCATGGAAGCGACCATAGAGGACCAGAAGGATTTAGTTTTTGAGACACCCAGTGCTAAAATAGAAATTAAATCTGAAGGTAATGAAACCATGAAAATAACCATGGTGACCAAAGAAGAGATAACCTCAAGTTTATCAAAAGACCCATGTTTAATAGGTCCCGGCATTGGAGATACTTATGTCTTGATTAAGGATTTGCCTGTCCGATTTAAATTCTCAAAGACCTTTACCCCGCAAGGGCAGGAGGTAAAAAGTCTTACTTTTTGTGCGGTTACCTCACAGGAGGCGGGGCTTTCCCCTGAAAAGGGATTTGATGTTCTTTTAATTCCAGCAGGGGTCTTACGTTCCTATGATAAAAACTGTTCGATTTTTGGTAGCTGGGAAAAATTAGGTCTGGATGACCAGATGAGACAACAACTGATAGAAATGAATATCGGTTGGGATAATTTTATATCTGAGGAGGAAAAATCTAATGTGGTTGACATAGGACAGGGATACCTAAATTTTAAAGACCAAACCATAAAAAACTACACCCAGACCGATTTAAATAAGGTTAATTATTATTCAGAACTAACCATGGAACCTTATTTTGCCACAACAGCAGGTGTTCCTATCTCAAAAGATAGGATACTGTCGGCAATTACCTTAAATAACTCACCGGTAAATAAAACTATACATAGTGAGAGGCTATCGGTTACTTTAGAAGATGATGAACGGCAGAATATACCCGGGGACTTCTTTACTTACCAAATTTATCAGGATAGGCTATTTGGTTCTTTATTATTTATGACTAAAGATGACAGAACTAAACCTGCTACACTTAATTCACTCTTAAGTCGAAGTTTCTCATCTTCTCCTAAGGAATATTGGACGCAAGACTTAAGCCTTATACCGGTAGAGTCCTTAATCTTTGGGTTAGTTACTTCCCCTGCCGGTAGCGGGATTGGTAGTGTGAGTTTAGAACTAATGTCAGGAGACGAAGTGGTAAAGAAGGTTACAACTAAACAGGGAGGTAGTTATACCATTACGGGATTAATGCAAGGTGCTCACTACACCTTATCCGCCAATATCGATGGATATGAAGGTAAAACTTTAGAGATAACCCCTTTCTTAGATAAGGAATTAGTGCGGGAGATAAATATAGTATTGGAGAAAATACCATCTAAGATGGTCGAGACACCGGTAGTAAAAGAGGTCATACAACCACCTACTTTACCAATTCCCCCAAAAGTTGAGGAAGAAAAACCGGGACTAACGCCACCCCCACCCAGCAAAGAGGAAATACCTAATTTGTTGATTAATAGTAATTTTTCCGCTGGATTAAAGGCATGGAAGGTAGTGAAAACAGGTGTCGGCAAGGAGATGTCCGCGAAGGTAATAAAGAATGATTTTACCTATCCGTATGCCTTAGAGATTAAAAGAACAGGCTCTATGCAGAAAAAGGGAGAGATAGTCGTCGGACAAGAATTAAATAAAGATGTCTTTGAATACACCCAATTAGTCCTTAAAGCAGATGTTAAGGTTATTGATTCCTCACTTCAAAGTGATGGGAAAGGAGGAGGTGTCTATCCTGTGGCTATTCAAATAGATTATTTAGACGCAGGTGGTAAGGTTAATTCCTGGCGACATGGATTTTTATACACTCCAAAAATCAATTATCCCAAAATAGGGGAAAGAATACCCAAGGATAAATGGTTCACTTACATCTCCCCTAATTTGTTAGAAATTAAGCCTAAACTAAAAGTGATCAAAGGGATAAAATTATCAGGTAGTGGTTGGGGATTTCATGGCAGGATTGCCGATGTGCAATTAGCCTGGTCAAAAGAGCCTCCTGCAACTAAAGAGGAAACACCTGTTACCAAGCCGGAGGAGTTGTCAGAGAAGGTAGTAGAAAAAGTGCCGTCATTACTCCCTAAACCGGAGGTATCCCAACCAGTACCACCTGCACCCAAAGAAAAGGTGGCTAATCTACTAACTAATGGTAATTTCTCCACCGGGTTAAAGGGCTGGAAGTTAGTGAAAGTAGGTGCGGGCAAGGAGATGTCCGCCTGGGCAATAAAGAGTGATTTTACCTATTCGCATGCATTAGAGATTAAAAGGACAGGTTCTAATCGGATAACAGGAGAAATGGGTGTAGTCCAACGGTTGAATAAAGATGTCTCAAACTACGCTCAATTAATCCTTCAGGCAGATGTTAAGGTTATTGATTCCTCACTTGGAAGTGATGGTAAAAAAGGGGGGCTGTATCCGTTAGCGATTCAAATAGATTATACCGATGCCAATGATAAACCTCATTCCTGGCGACATGGATTTTTATACACCGAAAAGATTAATTATCCAGCGATAGGAGAAAAAGTACCTCAGGATAAATGGCAGTCCTATACCTCACCAAACTTAATGGAGCTTATTCCTAAGCCAAAAATGATTAAGGAAATAAAATTATCAGGTAATGGCTGGGGATTTCATAGCAGAATGGCTAATGTCCAATTAATTTCGCAAGAAACCCCTACCCCTTAAGATACTGAATAAGTCCCCATATTATTGTTATTCTTTAACGATACCAAAAAGGTTTAGAGATGACCTTGGAAAACCGGATTTTCATGGGGAGATAGTATTGGCAAATGATAGTAATGTCCGAGTTCCTTATTATCGTGGCTCTGTTAAAATAGATAAAATCATTCGCCCTGCCTTGATATTATGTTGTGGAGATGATGAGTTTCTCATTGGTCGTGAGCTTGTAGATGAATTTAAGGTTTGTTTTGAAAAAGGGAAAAGAGTAATAATTGATGATTGTTAAGTAAATCCTCTATTCTTTCTTCTCCTCAGTATACCTACGCAATGAAAATAGCGGAATCAAGGTCTGACCAATTTTTAGCTCTGCAAACTTGAGAGAAGTATCTTTAGTCACCATCCAAATTCAGAGGAAATAATGAACCCTGATTTTATTAAACTTTCTGAAATAACAAAGGTCTACACTATGGGAAAGACAGGCTTTCCTGCCCTGAAAGGAATCTCTCTATCCATTGTGAAAGGTGAGTTTATAGCTGTAATGGGGGCCTCCGGCAGTGGAAAATCTACCTTGATGAATATCATCGGATGTCTTGACAACCTTACATCTGGTACTTATCTATTGGATGGAAAAGATATTGGTAGAAATAGCGATAAAGAATTGGCTAAAATAAGAAATAAAAGGATTGGCTTTGTATTCCAATCCTTTAATCTATTGGGAAAGCAGAGTGCATTAGATAATGTGATGTTGCCCTTGTTATATTCCGGTTCATCTTTGAGGAGAAATAGAGGGAGAATAGCCGCTGAGGCACTTGAGATGGTAGGTCTTTCCTCCAAACTAAGAAATAAACCACCTGAGATGTCTGGTGGAGAACGGCAAAGGGTTGCTATTGCCAGGGCATTGGTTAATAATCCTGAGATTATCTGTGCCGATGAGCCGACAGGAAACCTTGACAGTCAGACAAGCCATGAGATAATGGAGATATTGCGTAACCTGAACAAAAAAGGTAGAACCATAATCCTTGTTACCCACGAGGCAGATATTGCCGGCTATGCACAACGGGTTATCAGGATGAGGGATGGGGGGATTATGGTATAAATAACTGTAAAATGGGTACTGTAAAATGAAAAATGCAAAATGGGAAAATAAAGTTCAGATTTTCAATTTTTCATTATCCATTTTATAGTTTACAGTTATTTTGCAACCGATTGAACGATTACGGAGGATTATATGAACCTCTTCGACTGCATCACCTCTTCATTCAGTAGTTTAATCCAGCATAAACTGAGGTCATTTCTGACCATGCTCGGTATGATTATTGGTGTATTTGCCATAACTACTGTTCTTACCATCTCAAAGGGGGGTAAAGAGATTATCCTGAGTGAATTTTTGACTGCAGGGACAAATATAATTATGGCATTTAATGCTCAGATGGAGACAAGGACAGATAAGTTTGATTGTTTGACGCAAGACCAGGTTATGGCTATGAAAGAAACCATCCCACAGATAGATGACCTCTCTCCAATACACTTCGTAGGAACATCATTAAAGGTAAAAGGCAGGATGAAACAGATAACGGTTCTTGGTGTGCCGGAAAACTTTTTCCGTGTCAGGGGAATAAAGGCTTCCTCCGGCAGAATATTTACCGCGGATGAGGTCAGCCGTTACGAGAAGGTTTGTGTGGTTGGCAAAGAGCTTTTTTATGACCTATTTGGAAAGACAAGGACGCTGGGGCAGGAGATTAAGATAGAGGGGACCTACTTTCGGGTAATTGGAGTAATGGGGTTCAAGTTGGAGTTTGGTCCTATGAACATCAATACTGCCATAGGGGTTCCTTCATCCTGTGCTCAAAGGCTACTTGGTACCCGTGATATTTACGCTGTGCAATTTCTGGCAAAGGAAGGGGTTTCTATACCTTTGCTCAAAAAAAGGATAAAGAATCATCTCAGACAAATATTTGGTGGAAGAGACAGTTTTGATGTCCATTCGGTAGATGAACTTCTGCAGATGCTGGATAAGGTGATGGGTGTTATCTCCATAGTTTTGGGTAGTATTGCCGGGATTTCCATTTTGGTGGGAGGAATCGGCATAATGAATATCATGCTTGTCTCGGTTCGTGAGAGGACGCGTGAGATTGGAATAAGAAAAGCCTGCGGTGCCACAAGGGGCAATATCCTTTTGCAGTTTCTGATAGAATCCCTGGCTTTGTGCTCAATCGGTGGTGGGATGGGAATATTGGCAAGCGTTAGTCTGGTGTTGATAATTTCTACTGTAATGAAAGTAGCCTTTTTTATATCAGGTATGGCTATTATTCTTGGATTTGGGTTTTCCTTTCTTGTTGGCATCTTCTTTGGGGTCTATCCGGCATATATAGCCGCAAAACTTAATCCGGTGGAGGCATTGAGGTATGAATAAAAGTTATAAAGTTGAAAGTTATAAAGTTATAAAGTTAAAAGTTAAGAGATGCAGATTCTCTTTCAACTTTCAACTTTATAACTTTCAACTTTCAACTCAAAAAATTATGATTGCTTTTTTCTTCATTCTGGCAGGAACCTCTTACTCTGAGACTGTTCATCACCTCACCCTGCAAGAGGCAGTCAGGATAGGGTTGAAGAACAGCAGGGAATTGACCATAGCCAATTTGCAACTTGAGCAAACAAAGGCATCTTTGAAAGAGACACTATCGCAGGTATATCCAGAGTTCACCGGCAATATAAACTCTTCCTACAATAAACTGGAAAAGATAAAATCGCCTGACTCTATTGAAGGATACAGCAACAATCTATCCATTTCGCTGAACCAAATTCTATGGACAGGCGGAAAAGTGACCAATGCCATTAAGTGTGCCGATAAGGAAATAAAGATTTCTTTATTGAAAATAGAAGAGGTGAAGAATGAGGTTATCTACAAAATCGTAACCTTTTACTGGAATCTTAAAAAGGCTGTTGAGCTAAAGAAGGCTTGCGAAAAGAGGGTAGATTATGCCGGCTCGATTATGGATATTGCCTCTGCCAGATACAAAGAGGGTCTTATTCCAGAGTTAGAGACGATGAAGCAGGAGGTAAATCTGGCTTGTGCAAAAGAGGAATTGACAAAGGCATCATGCAGGGAAAAGATGGCAAAAGATAATCTTAGAAGCCTGTTGAAAATAGAAGGGGAGATAAATATTAAGGATGAACCTGCCTTTGTCCCGCTAAGAGTGAATGAAAAAGAAATAGTATCAGAGGCAATGACAAATAATCCAGAGATTGCCGGAAAGGAGGCAGAGACAAAGAGTAAGAAATTGCAAATTAAAATAGTTAGGGCAGATTACCTTCCAAAGGTCAATTTAATTGGAGGCTACAACTGGAGTGGTGAAGACAGGGAGGGATTTAAAAAGAGTCTTGATGAGGTGTCAGAAGACTCCTGGACAACAGGGATAAACATTGAGATTCCAATATTTAACGGTTTTTATACAGCCTCCAGGGTAAAAGAGGCAGAGATAACCTATAAACAGGCAGAAGAAAATCACAATGGCTTAAAAGATAAGATTACATTGGAGACAAAAGAAATTCTTGCCGGATTATTAGAGGCAGAAGAAAGGGTCAGGGTTTCTGAAAAAAACAAGGGATTGGGAAATGAGATATTGAGGGTAACAAAGGTAAGGTATGAACTGGGTAAAGCCACCATCTCTGAGGTAAAAGAGGCGGAGGAGACATTTATTCGTTCCTCTACCATGCAGATTGAGGCTATGATTGATTATGAGTTGTGCATGATGAATTTGTTGAGGATTACGGGGAAGATAGGGGAGATTTTTGAGGAGAAATAGCTGTTCATTAGAAGTGTAGGGGCAACCCTTGCGGTTGCCCTCTGAAAAAGGCGGGTGCAAGACTTGCCTCCTCTACATCATCATCAATTGGGAAACAATCTGTTTCCTAAATCCCATGGGAATATAACATCCTGCTCATGCAAAAAATCAAAGATCATTCCATCCGCCTACCGGATAATCTTAAATCCAGCCTGCCGTCTGTGGAAGAGATTGAAGCGGAATTGAGCGGGGGGATAGGGAGATATGGTTCGTTTTGGGGAAACTGATGACAATACCTGTTTTTTTATTGACAGGATGATACTAATGTGATAATATTGGAACAATTCGTGATGGTTCACCAAATATAAACATGCAAAACTTGAGGAATATAATGCAAACAGGACTAAAATTAATTGATAATAATACCCTCGATTATCAACTGGGTAATGTAATAAAGGAATTGCTACTCAGTAATAATTATTCGCAAATTTCAATTGCAACAGGCTATTGGGATATACCTGGAATGGTTGAAATTTATGAAGATCTCAAAATCTTTTTAGAAAGAGACAATACCTCGTTACGGTTGCTTTTAGGCGAAGAGCCTACCGTAAAAGCATATCAAGTTAAAAACCCTGCCAAACAAGATCCTGACTTTCCTGA
>JBDRHR010000091.1:0-15418 GCA_043816605.1 Nitrospirota bacterium | reverse complement strand
TCTTCCATAATATTATTTCCTCTTCATCCTGAACACGAATATTAGGAGAACACGAATTACACGAATGGTCGAATATCACAAATGAATAAAGAAATAAGTTTTTCTATTCGTCTAATTCGTTTATTCGTGTCATTCGTGTTCTCCAATCCTTACCTTTTCAATCTGTGTAATCAAGATTTAATCCGCAGATTACGCAGATTAATATAGAGAAAGTAGAAAGGTGGAGACACACCCCCTACCCCCTCTCAAGAGGGGATTATTGTAAAGGAAATGGTCATACTCTCTCTACTCTATTCCCCTCTATTAAGAGGGGTTAGAGGTGTGTTCTCCTTTCATTCATCTGTGTAATCTGCGTAATCTGCGGATATATCTTCTCACACCTCTATATCCGGTGTTTTTCCGAATTCAGGCAATCTCACCTGTTGTTTGAATGCAAATTCCTTTTCTGCGAATGAGGCTGACTTTGCCCTGCCTTGCTTAAGCCATTCACGAAGTGCCTCTATATTTTCTCGCTGACTGCTACTGAGAGGGACGATTTCTTGCAGGGCAATCATAATATCAAATGTAGTGAATTCACGCTCGTTATCATTAAACCCTTTGAGCATACCGGATTCAATAGCCTGCTCGATTTCTGCACCTACATATCCCTCAGTAGCCTTTGCCAGATTATCTAAGTCAAACTCACTAATCACAGGACGACGCTTTAAGAGGTGAACCTGAAAAATCTCCTTGCGTTCATTAAGTGTAGGCAGGTCAAGGAAAAAGATGGTATCAAATCTGCCGGCACGCGAGAACTCCGGCGGTATGCGGGAGATATTGTTGGCGGTAGCGACCACAAACACAGGTTTTTCTTTCTCTGACATCCATGTAAGGAGAGACCCATTGACCCTGGCACTTGTTCCTGAATCCCCACCACTATCAGACAACCCCTTTTCCACCTCGTCTATCCAGAGGATACAAGGACTTACAGTCTCAGCTAACTTCAATGCCTTTCTAACATTCTCCTCACTCTTGCCTACTAAGCTGTCGAAGATAGCCCCCATATCTAATCTGAGCAATGGTTGGCGCCATAATCCAGCTATCACCTTGGCGGTAAGACTTTTGCCTGTGCCGGGAATACCTATAAGGAGTAGTCCTTTAGGCGAATGCAAACCATAATCCTGTGCAGCTTGAGAAAAACCGCTTTCTCTGTCCCTGAGCCAACCTTTCAGAACATCCAGCCCCCCAACCTGATTTATAGTTTCGGTTACAGAAAAGAACTCTAAAGCCTTACTCTCACGGATAATAGCCTTCTTCTCCCGGGTGATAAGGTCAATATCCTGTTCATTCAATCCAGCTTTATCCGCAGGTTTTTTGACAATAGCCTTTGCCAGAACCCGCTGTGTCTGATTAGCCGTAAGCCCAAGGGCACTGCGAATAAGCTTGTCCTTACCTAATTCTGTCAGATTGACCTTGATGTTAGAGATATTAGTAAAGCCCCTTAAAATCTCGGAAATTCCCTGATAATCCGGTGGGTCAAATTCCATAACATAGACATCGTCCTTGATTTCATCCGGTATTTTAGCTGTGTGTGCCGTAATAATGAGCGTCTTTTTCGTCTGTTTGAGTGTCTGTGCCACATTCTTAATCTTGCGGATTATCAGGGGATTCTTCTCCCAGAGACTATGAAAGTCTTTGAGAATAAAGACCATATCCCCCTCTACTGTCTTAATCATGTCCAGGGCAGAAATAGCGTCCTTAACAGGCTTATCAATCCTGCCTGCAGATTGAGTCAGAGGAGTAAGCCCGTCAGCAATATCCCAGGAGATAGCCGGGCGATTAGCGGTTTCGCAAGCGGCGACAATCTCCTTCATCACCCGCTCCTCCTCCTGAGTAACCACATAGATAAGGGTGAACCGTGCCTTAAAGTAGAGGATAAGCTCCTCCTGAAATTGAGTTAATTTTTCGTTCATTTTTGCCTCCTTTGATAAAAATCAATCCGCAGATTACGCAGATTTCACAGATTAAGAAAAGAGTAGAGAATGGAAAATAGAGAGAGTATTACTATTCAGAACAAGAAATCCCATCCTCTATTTTCTACTTTTTCTATATTCATCTGCGTAATCTGCGTAATCTGCGGATTATCCTAAAAAACAGTCCGCCTCACGGTCAGGTGGATGGTCTTATCTTCCTGATTTTCTTCTTCCACCACCTCAAATCCCTGCTCATTCATATTGTTCAACACCGTGTGATAGGCATATTTTTGCTGGAGCTGGTTGAGAAATTTCTCAGGATTGATATCCTTAATCCCATACCAATCAGCCACAAGCTCATACACATCACCGGTTTTTTTAAATCCAAGGTCGTAGCCATGATTTTTG
Source organism: Nitrospirota bacterium (assembly GCA_043816605.1). Classification (GTDB taxonomy): domain Bacteria; phylum UBA9089; class CG2-30-40-21; order CG2-30-40-21; family SBAY01; genus JBDRHR01. Next base: position 13,058 of record JBDRHR010000091.1, on the reverse strand, counting down.
GTCGGCACCATCACCTCCACATCCGTCTCCTGTCCATTGTAACCTTTTATCTTAACCGTTCCTTCCTTTGGCTGATAACCCAGGCCAGTCAGTGCCTGAATTAGATACTCCTTTTTTACTAACTTTGTTTTCATTCTGGTAAAGTGGGACATAATTTATCTCTCCTTTTGTGTAATCTACTATATTTCTATGGTATCCGTCAAGAGTTTTTTGTGTCCAATAGTGAACCAGATACCTGTGATAACCGTAAAAAAGGTGGTTATTGACATTAAGATTAACGGGGTATATTCTAAAACAAAGGTGAATGGTAAAGGAATCTCACTTATTCCAAGTATATCCCTCAAATATGCCCTTGCAAGAAGGATAAGGAGGATAATGATAATAGTGGTAATCTGGAAGGTAGTTTTTATTTTCCCTTTTAAGGAGGCGGCAATAACCACCCCTTTTGACATAGCAATAACTCTAAGTCCGGTAACGACAAACTCCCGGGTAATAATCAAGATGACCATCCAGGCAGGTATATGTAAATCCGGCATCGTGACAAAATAGATAAATGCAGATGAGACTAATATTTTATCGGCTAATGGGTCTGCAAATTTCCCAAAGGTAGTTTCCAATCCACACCTTCTGGCAATCTTACCGTCATAAATATCTGTTATTGCCGCGATAACAAATACAAATAGACTTAGATACCGGGTATAGACATTGTCATAAGCTAAAAATACTACAAAAAAAGGCGTAAGGGTAATTCGTAATAAGGTTAATTTATTTGGTAAATTCATCATAAGTATTATAATAAACTTTTTAAATATTGTCAAACTTTATTTTCTTTTACAAGTAACCCTTCAGTTATGGAGGGTTACTTGTAAACTGGGTAAGAAAAACAACCCCCTAACCCCCTTTTTTAAGGGGGAATATGGCACAAACCCGTTTTATTCCTCCTTAAAAAAGGGGGTTAGGGGGTTGTTTTTCCTCTGTAAATGAGGGATTACTTTTACAAAAGTTCTCCCTTAAAGCTAAATGTTCCACAACTTATAATTTTAACCTTGACTAATTTACCTATTAATGAGTCATCGCTTGCCTTAAAGAATATTATTTTATCCGTCCTTGTTCTACCCATAAGAAAAAATGTATCTCTGGGATTTCTGCCCTCAACTAAAATTTCTTCTATCCGCTCAATTAACCGGCTATTTTTTTCTTTTGTAATTCTTGAGATATTCGCAATTAATCTCCCTAACCTATTTTGTTTAACCTCTGAAGTAAGTTGGTCAGGATAGGTTGCAGACGGTGTATTTGGTCGTGGTGAATATTTAAAGGTAAATGCAGAATCAAATTTTATCTCTTCTACTGCCTTTAGAGTTTGGTTGAAATCCTCTTCTTCTTCACCCGGGAAACCTACGATTAAGTCGGTAGTAATACTTACATTTGGAATTTTTTGTCGTATGTACTCCACAAGTTGTTGATAAAACTCTATGGTGTAGCCTCGATTCATTAATTTAAGAATTTTGTTTGAGCCGGATTGAAGGGGTAAGTGAATATATTCACACACCTTTTGAAGTTGCGGCAGGGCATCTATTAAGGTATGATTAAAGTTTTTGGGATGCGAGGTAATAAACCGTATCCTTTTTAACCCATTTATTTCGTTAATCATTATCAGTAATTTAAGGAAATCGATTGGGGGGGGTGAAATTTTGAAATCAGTGCCATAATCATTTACATTTTGACCTAATAGGGTAATCTCTTGATAACCTGAATTAGCCAGGTTTTCTATTTCATTTAGTATCTGTTGTGGGGGTCTACTTCTTATACTTCCTCTTGTCGAGGGAACAACACAATAAGTACACCGATTATTACACCCTAAAACTATGGGCAGATAAGCCTTTATTTTATCAACAACGAGGCAAGCCTCTCGTTTTATGGGAAGACTACTTACCGCTACGAGGCAAGCCTCTCCTGATGGGAGGCTTGCCTCGTTATGACCTGTTAAAACTATCCTTTTGTCTTTATAGAGTTCATCCAATAAATCAGGTAACTTGTAGATATTATCAGGTCCAACTACCAGGTCTAATACAGGAAATCTTTTTAAAAGATGAGCCCCATATTGTTCTGCCATGCAACCACAAATACCTATTTTTAAAGCAGGATTAGTTTTCTTGATTTTGGAAAGTCTGCCTAATAAAGAATAAACTTTATCCTCTGCATGTTGACGCACTGCACAGGTATTAATAAGGATGAGATTAGCCTCTTCCGGTTTGTCGGTTAATGAATAATCTTGAAGAAGTCCGGTAATTGTTTCCGAATCATATTTATTCATCTGACAGCCAAAGGTAATCACATTCAGGATTTTATCTTTCTGTACAGGGGATTTCAAATTTTCCATCATTTTAGGCTAATCACAGGATAAGCATTCAGATGTCAGCCGTCAGAAGTAAGAAGGCTGAAGGTAGATAGACTGAAGGTAGGAATGAGATAAGCAAACAGTAGGAAATTTTTCCTACCTTCAGCCTATTTACCTTTAGCCTATCTACCTTATATTTGCTGATTACTGATAGCTGAACACTTACGAATTACATCTGGTCTAAATATGAGCCGCCACACATCGGACAAAAATCTTGAGTTTCTTCCTCAAGTTCAGATAACTCATTATCATTGTCTATAGATTTTTCCCAAACATAACCACAATCTTCACATTTACAGATACGGATTTTCTTGTATTGGGATTCCTTTTCGTCAATATTCTCAAATTCCATGTCTCAAATACCTCAGTGTTAATTTTAGGATTTTGCTACTTTTTCTTTTAAGATTTTGCCAGGTTTAAACCAGACAACCTTTTTTGATTTAATGGGAACAGTAATACCTGTTCTTGGATTTCTTCCTACACGCGATTTTCTTGATTTTACCTTCAAGACACCAAAATTTCTTAATTCTACCTTATCTCCTAAAGTTAAAGATTCTGTAATTCCGTCTAAAACACTTTCTACAATTGACTTGACCATATTTTGGGTCAAATTCATCTCATTGGCAATTTTGACGACTAAATCTCTTTTAGTCATAACCGTTTTCCTCCTTGACAAATAGAAGTGAGAAGTTAAAAGTGAAAGATTGAAAGGTTTCTACTTCCTTCTTATTTCTTCCTTCTAACTTCTACTTTACTGGACTACCTTTGACAGCACGCTGAGCCTCCATAAGAATAACCTTAGCCCTTTCGCGTTCTTGTCGGGATTCTTCAACAGATTGTTTTGCTTGTTCTTCAGAAATTTTACTTAAATTGGCATAAGCAATAGCCTGTTCCTGAGCTTTTTTAGATGCGGCTATTTTAAGAGAAGCCCAATTGATAGAGGCTTGCGCTGATTTTGCCTGAGAAATAGCTCTTTGTGTTGTTATTTCTGCCGCTTCAATGGTGGCGTTGGCTTCTTCCTCTGAAGAGCGTGCACTTTCTGCCTCCGCAATAGCCTTAAATTCGGCTGCCTTTGCCATTTCTGCAGATGCCTCAACCTTAGTCACAGTATTGGCTACATCCTCAATAGCTAATCTAACCCGAGTATCAGTTTCCTGAGCAATTACCTCTTTGAGTTTAGCCTTTTCTGCTGCACCTCTGGCAATCTCTATTTCTGCTTTAGCCTTTGTCGCAAATTCGATTGATTTGAATGCATCTCCTTTGTTAAGACTTTCAGTAGCAATCTCAAGGAATTTTTCTGCTGTCCCTCGATGTAATTCTACCTCCTGTTTGGCTAATTTTGCATCTTGTTTGGCTACTGCAAGTTCTGCGCGTAAATTTGCCTCCTGAGATTTTGCATTTTCAAGGGCTATTTTAGCTCCTTCTTGTTCTGCTTTAGCGGTTTTTGCTGAGGCTAATGCCATAGCCTCGGCTTGTTTTGCCGCCTCCTTTTTCATCAATGCCTTTTTCTTAGCTAACTCTATTGTCCTGCCTAATGCCTCTACCTCTCTTACTGATTGTTCTGCAACCTTAGCATCTGCTTTAGCCTCTGCCTCTGCCATAGCGGCTGCCTCTGCCTCTGCTACAGCTCGTGCCTCTGCTGCCCAGGAAGCCTCCACCTTCTTCTGAAGTTCCTCAACTGTTACATTTGGTGTTCCTTCTGCCTTAAAAGGTAGCAAAAACATAACACCTAAACAAAATAAACCACATATCAAACTCATTGATATTTCCTTTCTTTTTTTCATTGTCTTTATATCACCCCCTTTTTATTAAGTTTTACCTGTAACTGTTCAGGTTGTCAGATTCACGGTTCAAAGTTCAGAGTTAATCGTTTTGAGTGCTCTCTAACCTTGAACCTTTTAACCCTGAACCTGAGTAGTTACTTTTTACATTTATAATAATATCATAAACTTACCATTTTTGTCAAGAGTTTTTAAATTATTTTTTTCTAAAATTATGGTTAAGTGACCAGTTTGATTTTAATCTGACCTTTGATTTCTAACTTCTGTCTTCTGACTTCTATGAATGATTTATTTTCGTGCATTAGTATCTTGGTGGCTGAACTGTTACGAAATATTTAGAATGGTCTTATGCCCGACTCTCTTCCCCTCTCGTATGCTTTTCAAGAGGAACACCGATTGATATGTTTTTCCTTTGGAGGTTTAAGGTTATAACTTGTTTATTTTAAAGGGGATTTGTTAATGGTAGGTGGGAAGCTCCGATGTAGGTGGGGTAATTTCCCCAGTAAATTTAAGTCCCATAGTCTCCTTTTTAGAGATGAGCCCTTTTTCAAACGCCTCAATTACCCAAGTTAAAATCACACCTGTGCTCATTGAATCTAAACCATACACCTCTACCTGCTCTATTAATTTCAATAATCTCTCAACAAAAAAATCTTGTATTATTATACCATTTATGATATAATTTTTCAAGAGAAATTTGTTAAAAAAGGTAACCCTTCAATTACTTGGGGTTAAGGGGATGTTTTCCCTCTGTAACTGAGAAGGTATGGAAAAATTAACTTTTGGGGTATTTTATGGTTCACAAACGCTTGAAATCATTAGGGTAGAATTTGGAGAAATTGAATTTTTTTACACCTTCTGAGAAATTACTAAAAAAGATAATTAAACACTTGCTTATAAATGAGGAGTAGCAATGCAGATTGTAGTAGTTGGTGCAAACCATAAAACTATGCCTATAGAATTACGAGAAAGACTTGCCATTCTTAAACCAAAATTAATAGAAGCCCTAACGCAACAACAAGGCAAGCCTTTTAATGAAGATATAAAAGAAAGGGTGATTTTATCTACCTGCAATCGTGTAGAGGTGTATGCCATTACCACGAATGCTAAAAAGGGAAAGGCAAAGATAATAGACTTTTTAAGCCAATATTATTGCCTTGAGAAAACTGAATTTAAAAATTATCTCTATTTTTATCAAGACGAAGAGGCAATAAGACATTTATTTAATGTAGCCGCAAGTTTAGATTCTATGGTTGTGGGTGAACCGCAAATTTTAGGTCAGGTAAAAAATGCCTATGAGGAGGCGTTTAAAACTAATGGGACAGGTCATTATTTAGATAATCTATTTCAGAAGGCATTCTTAGTTGGTAAAAAGGTAAGAAGTCAAACTGAAATTGGCAAGGGAGCGGTCAGTATAAGTTTTGCCGCTGTAAAATTAGCTGAAAAGATATTTGGGAAATTGGATGGCAAGAAGATTTTAATTATTGGTGCAGGTAAAATGAGTGAGAAAACAGCTAAATACCTAATATCTAATAAACCCAATGCTATCTTAGCGACTAACCGAACTTATGAAAAGGCAATAGAAATAGCCGCAAAATTCTCAGGTAAGGCAATTAAATTTGATGAACTATTTAATATCTTACCTGAAATAGATATTGTGATTAGTTCTACATCCGCTCCTCACTTTATTATCAAAAAGGAGGATATAAAAAATCTGATGCTTCTTCGCCACTATAAACCAATATTCTTCATTGATATTGCTGTTCCACGAGATATTGACCCTGATATTGGCAAGATTGATGGGATATATCTATATAATATTGATGATTTGCAGGCAGTAGTTCAATCTAACATCAATCTACGCCAAAAAGAGATAGTCAAATGCCATGCAATTATTGAAAAGGAGACAAAGGAATTCTGTCATTGGCTTAATCTTCAATCTTCATTTGAAGTTTAAACTTTAACCCATAGGCGTTAACCTAAACGAAGTTGAGTTGGGAGGAAACATGGGGACATATCCAATACTGTTCGGAATGACAAATACTATAATTGTTTTTAGTCCAATTTCACGCTAAAATAGCGTTTTATTATGAAATTGGGTTGAATTAAATAGTTAAGTTTACCAGAAAAGTAATCGGTTAGTTATCAGTGGAAATTTATTCGTAATAACCCGCTTATAATTTTTCCATAAATAAATTCCTTTTTTCTTTTCGGAGGTCTCAACTTGTTGAGTGATTTTCCCCAAACCAAACAAGTTAAAATGTGTAAGACACTAATAATTTAAGGGATTTAGAATGATTAATCTTTTGAAAAAATCCCATAAATCATTATAATTATTAAATCATTAGTATCTTAACACATTGATAAATTTTTCCATATTTCCACGCATAACTGACCGATTACACAAAAATTTAAAATTTACTTGACTTATTACAAAATCTATTGTATCCTATTAAGACAGAAGTCAGAGCACAGAGCACAGATATTAAGGTAATACCTTCTATTCTGTATTCTGTGTTCTGTGTTCTGACCTCTGATATCTGATTTGATAAGGAGGAAATATAGATATGAGTCTTCAACCACAAAACATTAGGAATGTAAGTATTATTGGACATGGAGGGACAGGAAAAACCACCTTAGCTGAGGCACTGCTTTTTAACACTAAACTCACCAATAGATTAGGCCGTGTAGATGATGGAAATACGGTTTTAGATTTTGACCCGGGTGAGATTGAACGAAAAATCTCCATTAGTGCAGGTTTAGCTCATCTGAATTGGAGAGACCATAAAATTAATCTTATTGATACCCCTGGATATACGGATTTTATCGGGGAGGTAATTCGCAGCTTAAGGGCAATAGACTCTTGTATAGTCATTGTAGATGCGATACATGGTGTTGAGGTAGGGACTGAAATAGTCTGGAACTATGCTAATGAAAACAATCTTCCACGAATAATTTTTGTGAATAAAATGGATAAAGAAAATGCCGACTTTTATAAATGTTTAGCCGGGATAAAAGAGGTATTAGGGTCAGAAACAAATATTATCCCTGTGCAATTACCATTGGGTGAGGCGGCAAATTTTAAGGGAGTGCTTGATTTAATTAAGTTAAAAGCCTATACCTATAAAGATGGTAAAGAACAAGTTGAAGAAATTCCAAAAGAAAATTTAGATAAGGTTCAAGAGTTCCGGGAAAAATTAGCTGAAGCCGTAGCAGAAACATCGGATGAACTAACTGAAAAATACTTAGAAGGTATGGGATTAGATGAAAAAGAGCTTTTAACAGGGTTAACTAATGGAATTAAGGCTGGTAAAATCATCCCGGTAGTTTGCGGCTCAAGTTATAATAATATGGGTGTCAATCCCTTATTAGATATGGTGATAGATTTCTTACCATCTCCTGTTGACCGGGGGGATACTATTGGAATTGAGCCGGATGAAAAAAGACCATGTTCTTTGACGGCACCATTTAGTGCCTTAGTATTTAAGGTAATTAGTGACCCGTATATTGGTGAGATGAGTCTTTTTAGGGTATATTCAGGGAAAATTCATTCCGGGGAGGAACTCTATAATCCGGCTAAGAATCAAAAGGAAAGGGTTCCACAAATTTGCCTTGTTATTGGTAAAAATAGAAGTGAAATCCCTGAGATTGGCTGTGGAGACATTGGTGCATTAGTCAAATTTAAAGGTGCCACAACGGGTGATACATTATGCACACACAACGAGCCCATTGAGTTTGCCAGGATAACCTTCCCGGAATCAACAACCGAGGTGGCGATTAATCCTAAAACCAAGCAGGACCAGGAGAAGATGAGTCTGGCATTAACAAGGCTTCATGAGGAAGACCCAACATTTAAAATCCGACATGACCATGAATTAGGACAAACAATTGTTTCCGGAATGAGTGAACTGCATATAGATATAATACTTAATAAATTGCAGAAAAAATTCGGGGCAGAGGTGAATGTTGAGAAACCCAGAGTCCCATATCGGGAGACAATCAAATCTCACGCTAAAGGTGACGGTAAACACAAGCGGCAAACAGGTGGTAGAGGACAATATGGACATGCCATGATTGAGATTGACCCAATAGCCTTAAATTCAGAAACCACATTTGAATTTGTAAATAAAATCTTTGGTGGTTCTATTCCAGGTAAGTATATTCCACCAATAGAAAAAGGTATCAAAGAAAAAATGGCAAAAGGGATATTGGCCGGATACCCGATTCTTTGCGTTAAGGTAACACTCCATGATGGTAGTTTTCATGAGGTAGATTCTTCTGATATTGCCTTTCAATTAGCCGGTTCTTATGCCTTTGAAGATGCCTTTCAAAAGGCAAATCCTATCTTACTTGAACCTGTTATGGAGGTAGATGTTAAAGTCCCGGAGGTATATATGGGTGATATTATTGGTGATTTAAATAGCAGACGAGGCAGAATCGTAGGTATGGAACCTATGGGTAGAACTCAAGTAGTCAAGGCATCTGTTCCTCAGGCAGAAATGTATAAATACTCTACCTCATTACGCTCTATCACTCATGGTAGAGGGGTATATCATGCCCAATTCTCTCATTATGAAGAGATACCACATCAATTGTCGGAAAAAATAATCCAACATGCCCAGGAGGCGAAGAAACAGTAGGCATTTAGGGATTAGGGATTAGGGATTAGTATCTTTTCCTTTATTTTATTTACTAATCTCTAATCCCTAATCCCTAATCCCTAATCCCTTCTCAAGAAATGGGTAAGAAGAAAAAGGTAAAAAAGACACAAACAGAAAAATTCAGGCTTTCCCGAATTGATTTATTAGCCGGTGCCGGACTATTGGGATTGGCATTGATTTACTTTTTTAAAGCCGCCACCCTGCAAGGGATATTCATCACCGGTGATTTAACCACAAGCGATCTGACTAATTTAAACTACCCTGTTAGACATTTCTTAGGACAATGTCTTAAAATAGGCATCCCACCGTTATGGACACCTGATATTTATAGTGGGTTTCCTGTATTTGCTGAAAGTGAGATGGGCGGATTTTATCCCCCTAACTTACTCCTTTTCTTTGCCTTACCTGCCTATATAGCCTACAATTATAGTGTTATTTTAAACTTCTTTTTGACGGCTCTATTTTTCTTCCTCTATGCGAGAAGTATTAACTTAAGTAGTTTTGCCTCTTTTATTGGTGGGTTTTCCTTTGCCTTTTGTGGCTTTTTTGTTACCCACCTCAAGCATACCAATATGGTTTATGCGGCTTGCTGGCTACCTCTACTATTTTTCTTAGCCGAGATGTTCTTTAAAAATAGGAATTTTATCTATCCTGTATTATGTGGTTTAGTGTTTGGTATTCAAATATTAGCCGGGCATTTCCAGATGGCTTATTATTCAATCTTAGCTACTTCTATTTACCTTATCTTCAGATTTGGCTCAAGTGTATTAATCTCTACCAAAGGTAAAGATATTATAAGCCGATTTAAGGAGGCAGATTTAAAGAAACCTGCCTTGAAATTTCTTGGAGGGTTATTAATAATTTACGCAATTGGAGCGGGGTTATCAGCGGTTCAGGTATTGCCAACAAAGGAATTTACAGGATTGGCAACACGGGCCGGCGGAGTTGCCTTCTCAGACGCTACCGCCTGGCCCTATCATCCCAAAAACCTGATTACATTTATCTTCCCCTATTGGTTTGGGGATTATGCAAAGGGAGAATATGTAGGAACAATTGAGGGAGAGCGGGTGTTATTCTGGGAAAATTGCGGGTATGTTGGTATATTTACTTTATTATTGGCATTTTTAGGGATTATCGTGTTCTTCTTAAAAACCGGTGAGGTGAGATTCTTTACCATACTTGGCATATTTTCTATTTTGCTTACATTGGGAAAATATACACCGTTATACGAATTTCTCTGGAATTATTTACCAGGGCTAAAATTCTTCCGATTCCCTAATAGATTCTTATTATTGGTAAGTTTCTGTCTTTGTATCCTGGCTGGGTTTGGGATACGGTTTATCCTGTCACAAATAAAAAATATTTCAACCAAACGAATGACTATGGTAATTATTGCCATGGTGATAATTTGTGATTTATTTAAGTTTGGCTTCTACCATAACCCTACGGTTAAACCTGATGTTTGGTTAGCAAAACCAAAGACAGTTGAATTTTTGGAAAAAGATAAAAGCCTTTATCGGGTCTATAATTTTGCTTGTGATGAATCCTGGCAAATGGTATATTCATCGTCTAAAGGATGGAAAGGTAATTTGAATTTTTATGTGAATCATCGTGAGGTATTACACCCTAATTTTAATATGATTTATAACATACCAAGTTGCGAGGGTTATCCTGCCTTTGCACCCATAAGGTTAAATAACCTTCATAATTTCTTCCGCAATTTAGACAATGTTAGCCTTTACAAACATCGTCAGGATGACCTATTAGGCTTTACCGTGCCAAAACCACAATTTACCAAATTACTTGGGATTCTCAATGTCAAATATATCCTTTCCTTCTGGGAAATGAATAGTCCGGTGTTAAAAGAGGTATTCCAGGTTCCCTTTAATGATATGATACCGGCACGGCTATATGAAAATAAAGAGGTTATTCCAAAGGCATATATTGTGCCAAAGGCAAAGGTAATTAAGGATGAAGGGAAGATTTTAGAGGAATTGATTAAGCCTGAATTTAATCCGAGGGAGTATGTGGTTGTTGAAGAAGAAATGGATTTTGCAGGTTCTGAGGCAAAAGGTGCAGAGGTAAAAGAGGTATTACCTCAAATAGCAAAATACTCACCCCTTGAGGTTCTCATTGAGGCTAATTTACTAAACTGCGGCTTTTTAGTTTTGGCAGATACCTATTATCCCTGCTGGAAGGTTTTTATTGATGGTAAAGAAGGTAAGATATATCGTGCAAATTACATTCAACGAGCAGTTTCACTTAAAGAGGGTAAGCATAAAATCCGATTTGTCTATGACCCTTTTTCTTTTAAGATTGGTGCGTTAATCAGTATTATTACCTTACTTTCAACGCTAATTTACTTTGGATATAAAAGTAAGCGTTTTAGAATTAAAAATTATGAATTAAAAATTAAGAATTGAGGAATGGAAAAACAATTTTTAATTCTAAAACGCTTACAAAATGACCATAATTAACAAAAGCACCAATACTTCGGTTACTTCACATAATGCCCCTAAGATATCCCCGGTTATGCCACCAATTCTTTTCTTAATGGTTCTTAAAAGGTATAAATTGGCTAAATAGACGATTAAGATTAATATTATCCCTTTGTAAGGTAATTGTCCGAAACTGAAAAGTATCCATCCAATCAGGACGGTAGTTATGGTGGCAAAGACAAATTCCTTTATTCCCACATAATCGGTAAAGGGTTTTCCTAAGCCATCGGTTTCTTTAGCATAATCAGAAGAAGCCGCCGCCATTACCATTGCCCATCTCCCTAACACAGGCATAAGAATTAAGGCAATGTTTTTTGTTTCAACAGGCATTTCATGAATAAGAGAAAACTTCAATATTAACAGCGAAAATATCCCTATTACGCCTATTGCCCCTATGTGGCTATCAGACATTATCTCTAAAATCTCTTCCTTTGTTTTACCTGCCGCAAACCCATCAATCGTATCTGAAAAGCCATCTAAATGCAGTCCTTTGGTGATAAAAATTAAACTAATAATTATAAAACTATCCACAACCAAACATGGTAAAAATAAACTCAAAACCGTATTGACAAGCACCAGGAAACAACCTATGAGCATACCTATGATAGGAAAGCAAACCATAGAATTGGCTAAATCTTCTTTGGATAATTCATACTTTTTTAAATTGATGGTAAATCTTGTCAGAAACTGAAAAGCAATTATAAAATCCTTCATTTTGATTACTCTCCTTTCGTTTGAAGGTCGCGGAAATAATGAATAAAATCATCTACCTCTGCCGGTTACAGATTTGCAGGATTTCTTCAGGATTGACACGGATTTTAGTGATTTTTTATTCTTTTGTTTAACCACGCCATCGAAAGATTACCTTTCTTTCAGCCTGCTTAAATTCAATATCAAACTTATCAAAGACAACCTCGCGTCCTAAAAGAAGAGGGACTTTTTCTTCAAGAAGTGCCCAAGCTACTGGAGCATCAAACTCAAATTTACCAATCCGTAGTTTTAATTGACGATAAACAATTGCAGTTGAACCACTTACTCCACCGAGTGAGTTTATCTCTTCACCCTCTTTTAAGGCGAAACCAAGTTCTTTGCCAACTTTCTTAGGAATTAGTGTTATATCTGCTCCAGAATCCACAAGCAGATGTCTTTCTAAAGAGTCAGTATCTGAAATTAAAGTTACAGGAATAAAGGGCTCCCATTTCTTTAGTATCATAGCCTCATCTTCTTATAAAGATTAGTAAATTACAACCTCGTGAGTAGGAGCTTTTCCTATCAATGGTTGTGGAGAAAAAATTTTTGCTTCCTGTTGAACCTTTGCCGGGTCATTTCCATGAGCTACAATCTTATGGTCAACAATAGCATAATATTCCCCTGGATATCGCATTATCTCTTCTAAAGGCACCTCTTCTTCAAATTCAATTACTTTATCAGACATTTTACCACCCCTTTATTTTTTATATTCTATAATACCATATTTATCTGTGTTTAGTCAACTACTTTTTTTGGGGAGGCATTCGGGAAATAGGTATTTTGAGAGTGAGAAAAGTCTATCAGAACCCTTTTTCCAACTGTTTTTTATTGCTTCAGTACTTCTCATTTTGAAATAACTCCGCCATTTATGGCGGAGGGGTGCCGGTAACATAACTAACCAGGCTTTAGCCATGATTTACTTGAATCATAATATTATCTTTTAGGGCTAAAGCCCAGTTTGGGGTCTTTC
>JBDRHR010000090.1:0-18841 GCA_043816605.1 Nitrospirota bacterium | reverse complement strand
TATTTTCATTTTTCATTATTTATTTTACAGTTTACAGTTGTTCACAATACGAAATCTTCAACTGGCTGAACGGTTACAAAGGGAATTGGGAAATAACTATCAGCCTAAATTGTCCAGCAAAAGATGTGGGACATGCTAAGCTTTAATAAGGGGGAAAATCCCCTAACCCCCTTTTTTAAGGGGGAATAAGATTCAGGGAACACTATCCTTAATCTTGCCAAACTTCGCCAATATCAGGCAGAAACTAAAGGAGCAGATTGATGGTTTAAGTCAACCTATTTTAGTCAAGGCATTTAAAGAAAAATCATAAGGAGGTAAGTTGCTATGACAAATATAAATGATTCAGAAAACAATAAATCAACTACAACACACATTGCATTATTCAGGAATAGACAGATTAGAAAAACCATTCATAATGATGAGTGGTGGTTTGTTGTTAATGATGTTGTTGAGGCTCTGACTGATTCGGTTAATGTCAAAGATTATATTAAGAAAATACGCTCAAGGGATAAGGAATTAAGTAAAGGGTGGGGACAAATTGTCACCCCCCTTAATGTGCAAACTGAGGGCGGTTCACAGAGGTTAAATTCTGCTAATACTGAAGGTATCTTTCGCATTATCCAATCTATCCCTTCACCCAAGGCTGAACCGTTTAAGCGATGGCTTGCTCGTGTTGGATATGAAAGAATTCAAGAGATTGAAGACCCGGAAATTGCTACTAAAAGAATCCGTGCTATCTATAAAGCCAAAGGTTATTCTGATGCGTGGATTGAAAAGCGTGTACGGGGTATTGCTATCCGTGATGAGTTAACTAATGAATGGAAAAACCGTGGGGTTAAAGAAGATAAAGAATATTCTATTTTAACCGCAGAAATCTCTAAAGCTACATTTGATTTGATTCCATCTGAATATAAAAAAATTAAGGGATTAGATAGAGAAAACTTACGCGACCATATGAACGACCTTGAGCTTATTTTTACTATGCTTGGAGAAGCTGCCACTACTGAAATAGCAAGGAATACCGATTCACAAGGTTTTGATGAAAATAAGATTACTGCCAAAAAGGGTGGTAAGATTGCTGGGGATGCTCGTAAAAAATTGGAGATTGAAAGCGGTAAAAAGGTTGTTAGTAAGGAAAATTATCTAAACGAACCCCAGGATAAAAAGTTGTTAGACTAATAACTATGCTGAAAACACATTGAACACAATAGCACATTGATTATTTCCGGGGATACAATACTTAATTTTATATATACTTTTGCCAAACTTCGCCAATATCAGGCAGAAACTAAAGGAGCAGATTGATGCCTTAAGCCAATCTATTTTAGTCAAGGTATTTAGAGCTGTCTGCCGAAATAGGCAACCGATAGGCAGAAGGGAGTTATCACCATTTTCCAGAAAAACTTGTTGACAACTTTAAGATTTTAATTTACAATAAAGTTGTCAACCATATTCTGGACATTTGCGTTGTCTTGTTATTTGTTGACAACTTTCAATTATTTATTATACATAAGGTTGTCCACTCTTGTCCACTAAAGTGAGGGAAGTTATGGATATAAAAAGGATTATCATAGAAGAATTAGAAAAAAAGAGGGAAATAAAGGCTTCTGAAATTGTGAAAGCCACAGGATTCTCAAGAGCCTACATCAATAGGTTTTTCCAGGAATTGAGAGATGAGGGCAGAATTGTCTTAATTGGCAGAGCTAATAGAGCAAACTATGTACTTGCTACAGAAGAAGCTGTATTAGCCGCTAAGGAGAGTATGTTCGACATTACCCTTAATTTACAAAACAAAGAGCTTCATGAAGACAAAGTTATAGAAGAGATTAAGAAGAAGACCGGAATTTTTATTGGGATAAGACCGAACATCTCGGATATTTTAGATTATGCACTTTCTGAGATGTTAAACAATGCCATAGAGCACTCAAATTCGAAAATGATTAAAATAACTATGGAAAAGGATAAAAACAGTATCACCTTTTCCATTATTGACGAAGGTATAGGAATTTTCAATAATATAATGGGGAAAAAAGAATTAAATAATATTATGTCTGCGATACAGGATTTACTTAAAGGAAAACAAACGACAGTTCCTCAAATGCATAGTGGCGAAGGTATTTTTTTTACCTCCAAAGTAAGTGATATTCTTGTTCTGCAAGGTTCCAATAAAAAATTAATTTTCAACAACCTTTTAGATGATATATTTATAAAAGACATAAAAGAGATAAATGGAACGAAAGTGAATTTTTCCATTGATATGAAGTCAAATAAAAATCTTTCAAGTATTTTTAGGGAGTGGACAGATTCTTCCTTCGAATTTAGTAAAACGATGGTTACGGTTAAACTTTACAAGATAAAATCTCCATTATTATCTCGTTCACAAGCAAGAAGAATTGTAAGTGGACTCGATAAATTTAAAACTGTTATTTTAGATTTCAAAGAGATTGAAACGGTTGGACAGGGATTTGCCGATGAAATATTTCGTGTATGGAAATCAAATCATCCCAAAATTATCATTAATGCCGTAAATGCAAATGAAAATGTACAGTTTATGATAAACAGAGCAATATCGGGATAAACTTACGGGGGAATGATAACTGAATGCTTGTGTGCTGTAAGGGGGTTTTTTAGAATGATAAAAGAAGCGATATACTATGAAAAATTAGAGGATAACAAGGTTAAATGTCTGTTGTGTCCTAAAGGGTGTATTATTGCCGTTGGGAAAATAGGGTTTTGTAGGGCAAGGATTAATCAAGGTGGTAAGCTCTACTCTAAAATTTATGAAGAATGCTCATCAGTGGCTATGGACCCCATTGAAAAAAAGCCTCTTTACCATTTTTATCCTAATAGCTCGATTCTTTCATTAGGCACGGTGGGTTGCAATTTGGAATGTGCGTTTTGCCAGAATTGGCATATCTCACAAAGTAACGAAGCGAGCTTCCCGGAGGCTAAGACTCGCAAGGTTAGTTCTCAAGAGGCGGTTAAATTAGCAAAGGAGAAAAAATCCATAGGAATTGCCTATACCTATTCTGAGCCGGTTATCTGGTATGAATATGTTCTGGAGACGGCTAAGTTAGCTAAAGAACAAGGACTAACAAATGTTTTAGTTACCAATGGTTCAATTAATCCACAACCTTTATTAGAATTGCTCCCTTATATTGATGCCCTTAATATCGACATCAAATCCTTTGAGCAGTCATTTTATAGTAAATATTGCCAGGGAGAGTTAGCACCTGTTTTAAATACGGCTAAATTAGCCAAAGAAAAAGGTAAGTTGGTGGAAGTAACCAATCTAATTATCCCTACCTTAAATGATAACCCGCAGATAATACAAGACTTGGTAAATTGGATAGCTACTGAATTGGGAGATGATACCCCTACCCATTTCTCAAGATATTACCCACAATATAAAATGAATCTCCCACCCACTGAGGTAACTACTCTAAAAAAGGCTTACGAGATTGCTACTTCAAAATTAAAATATGTCTATCTGGGAAATATCTCGGATATAGCTACAAATACTACCTATTGTCCTGGATGTAAGAAGGCTGTGATTGTCCGGGAAGGATATACATTGGCTGAATATAAGATAAAAAATGGGCAGTGTCAATATTGCCAGGAGGTGATTTATGGCGTGGGAATGTAGAAGAAATTTTGGATTTTGGATTTTGGATTTTGGATTGAAGATTTTACTTTTTACTTTTTACTTTTTACTTTTTACTTTCTCTACTGGTTGCGGGAAACCCAAACAGGTTTTTTCTAAAACCCAGGTTTTAATGGGGACAATAGCTGAGATTAAGATTATAGCTGATGACCCTATTATAGCCGAGGAAACAATTAAACGGTGTTTTGAGAGGGTTAAAAAGATAGAAGATGAGATGTCATTTCAGAATTCAGAGAGTGAATTATCCTGTCTTAACCATAACAGAAAGATGAAGGTCGGTAAAGACCTTTTTTATATATTAGAGAAATCATTGGCTTATGCTAAATTAAGTAATGGTGCCTTTGATGTAACCATTGGTCCATTAACGGAATTATGGGGATTTAGTGAAGATAAAAGGATAATCCCCTCACGGGCTCAGATTGCCCAAAAGGCTGTTTTGGTTGATTATCAACAGGTTAAATTAAATCCTCGGAACAAAGAAGTTTTTTTACCTATTGAAGGAATGAAAATAGACTTAGGTGGCGTGGCTAAAGGTTATGCCGTAGAGGAGGCAATGGAAATTATCAAAACGGCTGGAATTAAAGATGCCTTAGTTAATATTGGGCGAAATATCAAAGTTATTGGCAAAAATCCATCCGGCAAAACCTGGATGATTGGTCTTCAACATCCACGCAATGAAGATGAGATTTTGTCTGCCTTCCCATTAAAAGGAGATATGTCCGTTGCTACCTCAGGAGATTATGAGCATTTCTTTATAGATAAAGACCGAAGATACCATCATCTCCTTGACCCTAAAAGCGGTTACCCCACAAATTTATGTATTAGTGTGACTATAATTACCCCCTCGGCGATGATTGCCGATATTCTCTCTACAGCGGTATTTATCTTAGGTGAGTCTGCCGGGATGGATTTGATTGAGAAATTAGATACCGTAGAAGGCGTAATTGTTACAGATTCAGGCATAAGGGTTTCATCAGGACTTGTGAATAAAATAAAATTAGCAAAATTTCCTTAAAGTTATAGGATTTATAAGACCTATAAGTCTTATAAATCCTATAACCTAATTAATAAACTATGTCCAAAACACAAAAATTAGCTCGAATATCAGTATTAGTCGCCATGGCAACTACCTTGCATACCCTGGAATCCGTCTGTCTGCCACCTGTTTTTCCAGGGGCAAGGATTGGATTAGCCAATATCATTACCTTAATTGCTATCATCTTATTTGGCACAAAGGTAGGGGTTGTAGTAGTTATCCTACGCGGTATTTTAACTACGATGTTAAGAGGAACAATCGTAGGCTTTATTCTGGGTACAAGTGGTGGAATAGTGGCGGCAATAGTTATGGGAATGGTATATAAGATAGGCAGGAGGTTATTCAGTTTCGTTGGAATAAGTATTATAGGTGCCGTAGCTAATAGTTTAACTCAGGTTGTCGTTGCCTATTTTGTGTTAATTAAGCATCCCGGTTGTTTTTACCTTGTTCCTTTATTCCTTTTATCTTCATTAATCACCGGCTTTTTCAATGGAGTAGTGGTTAGTTATCTGGATAAACACCTGAAATTTTATGGAGGTGATTAAGATACTTTCCAGACGCAAATTTCTTTCTAAATTTGGCTTGTTGAATCTATGGGGAATAGGTTAAATCTTTAATTCTAAAAGTATTTTCCCCGTTTTTCCTCCATTCCCCCCTTTTCCCTTCGTTACACTTTATTTTGAGTAAATAGTTACCTTGTGTTTAATTCCCTATTAACTTTGCCCCTTCTTCAAGTGCCTTTTTATTAAGGGTAGTATCTTTTTTGAAATACTCAAGTGCTATAAATAAACTATTCATAGTGATTATCTTAGTTTTAGTTACATAAACGCCTAAAATGACCATATTAGCTACACGGGTATCGCCGAGTGTATTGGCAATTTGAGTAGCGGCAATATTTATTACCTCCAAATCCTGGCGAACGGGTTTGTCATAAATCAAGGAGGAATTGACAAGTAATAGTCCACCGGCTCTAATTAAAGGTTCATACCTGACTAAAAAAGGTGGGTGCATGGCGATTAGTGTGGTCAATTCGGTAGCAATGGGTGAGGTAATCTCCTCCGCAGAAATAATTAATGAGTAGGCAGATGCTCCACCACGCACCTCACCACTATAACTCGGCAGACCACTTACCTCTTTACCTTCTACTATAGCCGCTTGAGCTAATAAAGACCCGGCAAGGACAATTCCTTGTCCGCCCAATCCTGAAATTATCAATTCCTCGTACATCATCTCTCCTTCAATACAGAACACAGATAATTAAATCTGTATTCTGTGCTCTGTGCTCTGTGTTCTGTCAATAAATTCCCCTAACTTAAACACCGGTATCATTTTTTCTTGAATCCATTTTATTGCCTTTTTAGGTGACAGTCCCCAGATAGCAGGGCAGGGTGATAGAATCTCAACCAATCCCAGCCCAATATCATTCAACTGTACCTGAAATGCCTTTTTTATCGCCGCTTTTGCTTTGAGAATATGTGCGGGTGTATCCAAGGCAGTCCTGGCTAAATAAGCCACGCCGTCTAAGGTAGCTAATAATTCACATACCTTTATTGGAGAACCCATATCTTTAATTGACCTACCATAAGGAGAGGTAGCAGTTTTTTGATCTAAAAGTGTTGTAGGCGCCATCTGTCCACCAGTCATGCCATAGACAGCATTATTAATAAAGATAATAGTAATTCGCTCCCCCCTTGCCGCCGCATGGATTGTTTCCGCCATACCGATAGCCGCTAAATCACCATCTCCTTGATAGGTGAAAACTACTTTTTTAGGATTTGCCCGTTTGATTCCTGTAGCCGCAGCCGGTGGTCTACCATGAGCCACCTCTGTCATATCAAAATTAAAATATTCATAGGCAAATACTGCACAACCAACCGGTGCAATACCAATTACTTCTTCCCGGATATTGAGTTCATCAATTACCTCTGCTACCAATCGATGTGCAAGTCCATGCCCACATCCAGGGCAATAGCGATGCGGTACATCCCGTAAACTATCTGGTCTTTTAAATACAACCTTCATTTTTGCACTCCTTATTTCATTAACCGTAAGCGTTCAGGTATCAGCAATCAGCTTTCAGTTTTTAATCTGATTGCTGATACCTGAACACTTACCTAAAATTGTAGTTCAATAATTGCTATTCCTAAGGCTAATCCTATTCCATCTGCCAGCAAGTCATCGTGGTCAAAGACATCATCCATCTCTTCTTTAAATATACCGGCCGCAACCGTGGCTAAGGTAGCATAGCAAAAACAATGCAATCGATCTAATTCTTGATTTTCACAATAGAGATAAGCAGCATTATAGATAACCGCACTGACAACAATGTGAGCAACCTTATCTCCCTCTAACTTAAAACTTGCCTCAGATACCTTTACAGAACTATTTATCAAGATACCCATGACCAACAAAGATAACCCTATTTTCTTGATATTATTCACTTTTGAAACACCTCCTCATTTATTAGGGTAATTGGTTGAATGATAATTGGTTAAATGGATACCAGTTACCAATTCAATACTGCTGAAATAACCGTTTCTATTTGTTCATCAGTCAACTCAGGATATACAGGAAGTGATAGCACTTCTTTTGAGGCTTGCTCACTTTCTATAAAATCTCCTGCCTTATATCCTAAATAAGAAAATGCGGGTTGAAGATGTAGCGGGATAGGGTAATGGATTGCCGTATCAACACCTGATTTCTTCAGATGGGCAATTAACTCATCCCTGTTTTTGACTCGAATGGTATATTGATTATACACGGCGAAGTTGAATTCTTCAACAAACGGGGTAATAATTTCTTTACCCATAAATGCCTGAGTATAGGTTTGAGCAATCCTTTGCCTATTATTAGTCCACTCATTCAATCTTTTTAATTTTACTCGCAGGATAGCAGACTGGAGTTCATCTAATCGACTGTTAGTGCCAATAAGTTCGTGGTGGTATTTAACTTGTGAGCCATGTGTCCTGAGCATTTTGAGCTTTTTGGCGAGCTCCTCATCGTTAGTCGTAATCATTCCTCCATCGCCGTAGGCACCTAAGTTTTTAGCCGGGAAGAAGGAAAAGCCACATGTTTTCCCCATCTCACCTACCCTTTTATTCTTATATTTAGCTCCAATTGCCTGGGCGGCGTCCTCAAT
Organism: Nitrospirota bacterium; assembly: GCA_043816605.1. Lineage (GTDB taxonomy): Bacteria > UBA9089 > CG2-30-40-21 > CG2-30-40-21 > SBAY01 > JBDRHR01. The sequence continues at coordinate 11,002 of JBDRHR010000090.1, read as the reverse complement.
AACAACTAAATTATGCTCTCCGGCACAAGTTAATATCTTATCCATATCTGCCGGTTGACCATAGAGATGTACCGGAATAATAGCCTTAGTCTTAGGAGTAATCGCTTCTTTAATCTTATCCGGGTCAATATTATAGGTTTTGGAATCGATATCAACAAAGACAGGTTTTGCACCCAGAAGAACTATCACCTCTGCGGTTGCAATGAAGGTAAAAGGTGAGGTAATCACCTCATCTCCTCTGCCTATATTACAAGCCATCAGGCTTAACAACAAGGCATCAGTGCCTGAGGCTACCCCGATGGCGTATTTAGTGTTACAAGATGAGGCAATTTCCTCTTCTAATCGTTTTGCATTCTCACCTAAAATAAAGATACCGCTCTGGATAACCTCCTTTACGGCGGAATCAATTTCCTCTGAAATAGTGGCATATTGTGCCTTTAAATCTAATAATGGTACTTTACTCATTTTATTCTCCTTTACTGACTTGTAATACCAAGTTGCATTCAAAAATATATTAATTGGGTTGATAGGTTCAAAGTTCAAGGTTGGTCACCTAATTCCTTTTCTAACCCTGAACCCTGAACCCTGAACCTTACAACTGTCAACCTGAGTAAATATACCTTTGATTGCAACTTAGTATAAACATTTAGCTATCAGCGGTTAGATTTCAATCTTTACAAGGTGTTAGTGCACGAAAGCAAAAAAGTGTAAAAATCGAAGAAGTCTCTTTTGCCTTGATTTTTATGATTCTTGCTGATAAATGTTTAAAATATTATATCAGAACAACTTTATGTTGTCAACAAAATTCTGGAGCTTGTCGTAATGGGTCAGTTATCGGGGGGAGAAAAGGGGTCCAGGATTCGAGGGTTCAAGGGTTTAAGTGAAGAGTTTTTCCTTATTCCACTTGACCCCTCGACCCCTCAACACCTTGAATCCTGTTGATACATTTTTCCATATTCCCCCCGATAACTGACCCATTACCTATTTTTTATCTTTTTGCTTGACATTTTAAATGGAAAGTTCTGACCTCGAAAGCAAAATTAATTTAACAAAACAGTGGTAGTAAATTTTGCTTTCAATATCCTGTTTTCTGTTAAAACAGTAAATTTTTATACTCACCATACTGAGCTTCAATTGATGGGTCTAATTCTTTTGCCTTGTTAAATTCTTCCTTTGCCTCATCAAACATCTTTTTCTTAAAATAAACCAGGCTAATATTTATATGTGTTTTGGCATTATTGGGGTCTAATTCGAGGGCAAGTTTATATTGGGTGAGGGCTGAATCAAACTTATCTTGAAGATAATAGATATTGCCAAGATTACCGTAAGCCTCAGAATTTTCTGCCTTAATCTTAATGATTTCCTCAAACATTTTTATGGCCTCATCATATAACCCAAATTTGCCATAGACGATACCTATCTGGTTCATAGCGGTTATGTCCTTTGGGTCTATTTCTAATAACTTTTTATAGTCTAAAATTGCCGACTCTACTATTTTCCGGGTTAATGTCTCAAAATCTTTATAGACTATTTGAGCAATTTTATCTTTTTCAGGGACTTCTGGGTGGAAATCAACATCCCGCCAGGTGCCTGTCTGAAATTTACCCCAGGCTTTATGGGTATTGATATGCCCGATTTTACCTTCCTTTTCCCACTTTTTGTATTCCTCTGCCCCTTGATACCAGGCAGATAAAAATGAGTAACTAACCCTGGTTACCTCTACCGGTATCCATATTTTATCCTCTAAAACTACCAACATTTCTTTAGCAAAAGGAAGCATCTGTATTTGTTCTACCCCTACCCCGGTATAAAACATTAAAAAGATATGTCCCGGGGAGGTAACCAAAATTGTGTCAACCCCTTCTGTTTCTAAACAAGAGGCATATAAAATCGTTAAATCATCACAATCACCTGATTTATATTTTAATGTCTCAAATGGGAATTGGAGATAGTCAACCACATCAAATTTTAATGAGGTTTGTCTATATGGGGTAGATGGGTCCGGGGAATAAACCATTTTATAGGCAGATAATGCGTCAAATAAAGCAAGAGCTGTGGCTAATTTTTCATTAACCATCTCTAATTTGGCATCACCACGAAATTCACCGATTACCTTTTTGGTAAATTCCCGTATCGCTGTAGATTGTGGGGTAATAAATGCGGTTACCATCTCCTGATTAGCCCACAATAAGGCATTTTTAGAATACAGGGTAGAGGGTTTAGTGATACTTGTCTGTTTTTCAACATCCTTTTCATAGTAAGTCAGGGTAAGTTGGGTCAAAAATGGTGTATCCTCGCTGATAGATAGAATTTTGTCATTAAATGTGGCAAAAAGTGACACCTCTACAATAGAAAAGGGCTCCATTTCATCAATCTTAATCTCCCATGCAAAGTCCATAAACTCTTTTATAAACAAACTAATCTTGATTTGCTTTAAGACATCATTGGTGTTATTGCGAATCTTAATTTTACCTATGGGATTTTCATTATAATATTTGTAGATAGCAGAAAATATGCGGTCAATTCCTATCTCTTCTATCTCTAAAGAAGGCCGATTTTTAGTAGCATTTTCCCAGACAGATATTAATTCATTTGTTTTTGCCTGGAATTTGGGGTCGTCGTGGAGCTTTAATGCCTGTTTAAGGGTGATGATAGCAAGGCTATAATCCTTTTCTTTTTCATATGCCTGGGCTAATTCAGCATAAGTCTGGGTAAATTTCGGAGCAAGTTCGATAGCCTGGGAATAAGCCCATTTTGCCTCTTTTAACTTGCCTGATTTAAAATATGTTCTGCCAAGTAAAATTAATGCCTCTGTATCATACGGTACCTTAGGTACCTCCGGTGCTTTTTTAATCGCCTTCTCCAAAACAATAACCGCATCTTTAAGTTTGTTACTATTCAAATAAAGTTCCCCAAGTTTAATAAACGCCTTTACATTTTCAGGGTTTTTGGCAATTTCTTTCTGATACTCTATTTGGGCTAAGTCAAATTTACTTTTAACTAAATAGTAATTGCCTTTTTCAAAGCAAGAAAGGTGATGCAGGAGGAACTGCTGGAATCTGCCGGCTGAATTTCCAATATAAATATTGCCTTTTTTGTCGAGCACCAAGGTTTCAGGGTTTATGAAATTAATCTTTTCTTTACCACCACTTCCAAAACCGGCTAATTCCTCACCTGAGGTATTAAACAGCCACACCTTTTGATTGCCTGCATCCAGGATGTAAATTATATCCTGGGAGTCAATGAATATATCGGTTAGTTTTAAAAATCTTTCTTTACCAAAGGTTGAAATAAATTCACCTGCCTTATTAAACTTCTTGACACAATTTGCCTTTTCGTCCAAAATATAGATGTCTCCTTGACTATCAAGAGCTAAATCCGTTATCAACTGAAAATCCTCGAGTCCCACGCCTCTTTTACCAAAGGCATCCTTAAAAATTCCATCCTTATCATATATTTGAACCCTGAAATTATTGGTATCGGCAATATAGAGATTCTCGTTTTTATCCATAGCCATGGCTGATGGACAGTTAAATTGCCCCCGCTCACTACCCTTGCGACCAAAACTGAGGCTTGCCTCGTTATTGATAAATTTACCATCTGTATCAAATATCAACACCTGACTCTTCCCACCGTCTATGACATATATTCTTTTAGAAGGACTAACTACAATTCCTTTGGGAGACATACCTTTTTGCCCAATCTGGAATTTTTCCTTAAAATCCTTGTCCAAAACCCTTATTTTGTTTTGAGCGTCAATCAGATAAAGATTAGATTCATTGTCTGCGACATCCGAGATGTCTGCGACATCTGAGATGTCTGTGGCTAAATCAATGGTCTTTATTTCAGGGAGGAGCTTTTTGAATTCAACTCGAATAAAGGGAGGAAAGGAATCTATGTCTAATCCCGGTTTTTCTTCCTGGGAGAATAGTTGCACCTCCTTATTCTTTTCATCTGCGGTAAATAATCTGTTTTGCTCATCAATAGACAAACTGCAAAGCCCTTCAAATTGGGCAGGACCATGTCCTCGAATGCCTAATTGGGCAAAAAATGCCCCCTCTTTATCAAATACCTGAATTCTAAAATTTCCTGTATCTGCCACATAGAAATATCCTTTTTTGTCAACAACAATAGAGGTAGGATTTTTAAATTGGGCAGGTTCCTTACCCAAACCGCCAAAACTAAAGATGAGGTTGCCTTCTGCAGAAAACTTGAAAACCTTATTATTTACCTTATCTAACGCATAGATATTCCTCAGGGAATCAACCGCTACATCGTTTAAGTTTTTGAATAGGGTTTTATCTCCAATAGCTGAATAGAAGATACCTTGCGAACTGAGTATTTGTATCCTTGTATTTGAGGTATCTGCCACATAGATATTACCATAAGGGTCGATTGCCATACCGGTAGGTGAGCTAAACTGCCCCCCTCCATTACCTTTTGAGCCAAAGGCTTCGATAAAATTCAAATCAAAATCAAAACAGGAAATCCGACTATTGCCTTGTTCAAGGACATACAATTTATCCTTATAAACAGCTAAATCCGCAGGTGAACTGATTTGTCCCAACTTACTTCCTTTTTCGCCCACACCTTTGATAAACTTACCCGCACTATCAAACATCAGGATTTTATTATTCTTTTTATCGGCAACAAATGTCTTCCCTTCTGAATTAGCCGCCACTGCGATAGGTTCTTTAAATCCTTCTTTAATTGTAGCTAATAATTTCACATCTAATCCGCCGGCAAAGGTTAGCTGTGAGGCTAAAATTATACTGGTAACCATACTACTAAAAACTTTCATTTTAATCATTCCCCCTTTTTAAATTGTAATCCCTCAGAAGGGATGACATTATTATAGCAATTGTTAAACAAGGACAATTAAACCCCGAAGGGGTGGCATTATTTTCATACCTTATTAGGCAAAAATTTAGTGAAATTGGTATAATATCCCAATTCAGTGACCCATTACTTTAAATTAAATTTTACTCTTGCATTATTATACTACTTATGATATAATAATGCAAGAAAAATTTATTAAAAGGGGAACGAGGGGGGTAAAAAATGATTTCTAAAAGAATGGATAAGATTGATTCTTCCGGGATTCGTAAGGTATTTAATTTAGCCGCTTCTATGAAGCAGCCTATTAATCTAAGTATTGGTCAACCGGATTTTGATGTGCCGCAGGAGATTAAACAAGAGGCAAATAAAGCCATCAACTCCGGATTTAACAGATATACCCAAACAGAAGGTATCTTGGAATTAAGAGAGCGGGTTTGCCAAAAACTAAAGGAGAAAAATAATATCGATGTCCAATCTAAAGATGTTTTAATTACCTCCGGTGTTTCCGGGGGATTATTCTTAGCCTTTTATGTCCTGTTAGACAAAGGGGATGAGGCGATTATCTTTGACCCATATTTTACTATGTATAAACATCTGCTCAATTTTATTGAGGCAGTCCCAAAATGTATTGATACTTACCCTGATTTCGGTATAAATCAGGCTCGCCTGGTAATTGCTCAGGTGAAAGAGGCAATTACTGAGAAAACAAAGGTAATAGTGATTAATAGTCCGGGAAATCCTACGGGTAAAACATATTCTAAACAAGAAATAGAAGCAGTAGTTCAAATTGCAAAAGAAAATAATTTAGTCGTTATCTCAGATGAGGTATATGAGGAGTTTATGTATGATGGAGAGCCTTTTAGTCCAGGCAGTATTTATGATAAGACCGTAACCCTCAACGGTTTTTCTAAAACTTATGCGATGACAGGTTGGCGAATAGGTTATGCGGCAGGACCAAATGAAATCATCCAGCAAATGTGTAAATTACAGCAGTATAGTTTTGTTTGTGCACCTTCCTTTGCCCAGATTGCCGCAATTAAAGCCTTTGAGTGCGATATGAGTGAATATATTACAGAATATCGCCAGAAAAGGGATTTAGTTTATGAAGGGCTAAAAGACTATTTTAAATTAGAAAAACCAGGTGGCGGATTTTATGCCTTTCCACAAGTTGAGAAAATGACGGCAAGTGCCTTTGTGGAAAAGGCAATAGCTAAGAACTTATTAATCATTCCCGGTAATGTCTTCTCGGAAAAAGATACTAACTTCCGATTATCCTTTGCCGCATCAAATGAGACAATTGAAAGAGGAATTAAGGTGCTTATTGAATTGACACAAGAGTAATCTAATCCTTGCTATTTCTAATTCTGAAACGGGTAGGTACCACGAAAATTTGTTTTTCTTGACATATTAAATAACATGTGATATAATTGCAATACAATAGCATATAAAGGAGAGAAAAAATGTCTATTAGTCTCAGATTAAATCAAGAGCTTGAAAAAAATTTCAGTCAAGTAGCTGTAAGATTAAAGACTACTAAAACTTCAATCATTAAGCATTTATTAGAAGATTATCTCTCGAAAATATTAGAAGTTGATAACCACTATCCCTATCAATATTATCAAAAACTTTATCATCTTGTCCCTGGAAGTGGAGATGGTTCTCTTTCTACCTCACATAGGGATAAGATGTTAGAATACCTAAAAAGGAAGCAGAACTGATGATTGCGGTAGATACGGGTCCATTAGTAGCCCTCTTTGATAAAGATGATAATTACCATCAAACCTGTGTAAATATCTTAAAAGAGATTCACGAACCACTTATTACTACCTGCCTGTTCTGACAGAGGTTATGTACCTACTCAGTTTTTCTATCAAGGCTCAAGAGTTATGTTTTGAATTCATCGAATCAGGAGAAGTAGATATCTATACGGGGAATATACATCAAGTTCAACGAATTCATCAACTCATGAAAAAGTACTATGACCTCCCAATGGACTTAGCCGATGCATCCATTCTTGTCTTAGCTGAGGAAAAAAGAATTACTACCATATTTACTTTGGACCATAGAGATTTCAGGGTCTATGTCCCTACTCATACCCCTTCATTTTTTCTGATTCCAGAGAGACTTTAAAAAAAGAAGAAATATGAGAGCTATTGTCTTTACCTATCACAATATGGGTATTATCGGTCTTGAGGCTTTGGAAGGGGAAACAATGAAGGTCAGAGATTGAATGTAGAGTGAAAAGGAAGGTGCATTCTACCGTCAAGATCTGACTCTAATCCTCTCCTTAATAATCTCGAAATAACTTGATAAATTTAAGAATAAATTTTAACTTTGATTTGTCTAAATCCTTAATTAACATGGTCAATTCTTCTATGGTTAAGTCTTTTTCTTCTTTCTTCGGCAGGCAGACAAGTTCTTCAATAGGTACCTCTAATGCTTGTGCAACCCTATAGAGGCTTTTTAAGGATAAATTTCGGACGCCTCGTTCAACCGCACCAATTGATGTAAAATCCATCCCCGCTTTCTCTGCGACTTGTTCTTGTGTCAATCCAAGATTTTTCCTAATTTCTCTAATCCTCTTTCCTACAAATTTTGTAATATCCTCCATTTTAACCTCTTTAACAAAGTATAATCTAAATAAGTATAAAATCACAGAACAAAAAAGCAATATTTTTTAATTTTTTTAAAATTTTTGCTTGACAGATACGACTATTTAGCGTATAATAACAAACATCCAGTAATTTTTTATCTTACTTCAGATTTTACAAGTAAAAATTATCAGAATCTGGCAAAGGGAAAGGGAAAGGGAGAAAGTGAGAGAGTGGAAAAGTGAGAGGGTGAGAAAGTAATTCTTCCCTGGATTTTAGACTTTAGTCTTTCATTAATGAAATCCTGAAGGATTAAATCCGATTAACTTAAAGAATTAACTCCGTAAAATCCCGGGTTCTGTTTATTATAGATTTAACTTAATTATCCATAGTTGTAATCGCAAATTTTAATCTATGGACGCTGATATAAAATCAGCGAATACAAATTCGGTTACTACATATTTGTAGCCCAACATTTATGTTGGCGAATCTCTCTGGTAAAAATAGGAGGAGAAAATGTTAAGAAAAATAAGTATTTTGTTTTTAGGATTAACGATGTTAGGGATAGTAAGTGGTAATGTGACTCCAGTCAATGCACAAACATATAATGTAGGGATAATATCAGATTATGAGAATTCTGACCCAATGATGTTCTATAATCTCGATACAGACCTATTAAAACCGACAGGATGGGAACTTGTCAACCCATTAGCCCCTGCTGTTCCAAAAACCGACCCTAATTATTGGACGGTGAATCTTTCTACAACCCTTGTTTCAGACTTACAACAGTATGATGTATTGTTCTTTAGTGGGCATGCGGCTTTTACACTTACTGATGACCACAGAGATAAAATGGAACAATTTGTTTCAAACGGCGGTAAATTGTGGATATATGATTGTGGATACTTGGATGTGTATAACTTTTTCCTGAACTTTCAGTTTGAAAGCTACCAAGCACATGAATTAAAGGATGCAGTGAACAATACTCACCCATTAATCTCATGTATTTATTCACTTTCAGACGCGGAAATTGATGTTCTTGGACATCCAGAGTATGGTTCATGGGTTTATGATTTTGATGGTAAGGTGTTTGAGACTGTGGTGATTAATCAAAATTCACAGACTCCTGATGTCATTTGTGCCCAACACGGTAGCGGGGTAGTTATTGTCTCTGCTGATGATTATGGGTGTGCACTTGATGAGTACCCCGACCCATTAAAAGCAACTTACAAATTTGCGTATAATCTAATTGGGGGGATAAATGAACTAACCATTGACATCCTCGTAAATCAAGTTTTTGCCTGATTGTCAGGGCTAAAGCCAGGTTAGTTGTGTTGCCGGCATCTCCGCCATAAATGGCGGAGTTATTAGAAAGAGGAAATAGAAGAATAGAGACAATAACTCCGCTCTTTAGAGTGGAGTAGAAGGAATTTCTCCCCCAATAACTCCGCTCTTTAGAGCGGAGGAAGGGAAACCCTCCAAAAATCTGGGCTTTAGCCCTGATAATTAGGCAAAAACTTTATAAAAATCGTATAACCGATTCCCCTAATACTTAAAATCCGGCTATTTTTAAAAACAAACCGGTGATATTATCTAATAATACTAATCTATTTTCCCTTAAATCTTTATCCTCAAATATATGACCATCCTTTATCAAAGGAATTATCAAAAGATTTTTTCTTTCTGCTACTACTACATATTGTAGGAGTTGATTTAGATTACACCCTATTTTCCTGTGGATAAGTTTTTTTAAAAAATCTCAAAAAAACACTTGACAAAATAAGTCATTCGGTGTATTATGGTAAAGTAAGGAATAAAGTGGAGGAAAATGGAAGATGTTTGTCGGTGAATATTCTCATACCATTGATGAAAAAGGCAGGATGATTATGCCTGCTCCATATCGGCGGGTTTTGGAAGAAAAGGGAATAAAAAAGATAATTATTACCTCCGGCGTAGGAAATTGTCTTGTCGCTTATCCTCCAGAGGAATGGTTCAGACTTTTAGATAAAATTAAAAATATACCTACGGCTAAAAAAGAGGTGCGGGATTTTATCCGTAAATTTTGTGCCGATGCTATGGAATGCCCTATTGATGAACAGGGAAGGTTAAATATCCCTCCAAAACTTCGTGATTTAGCTGAGTTAACTAAGGAAATAGTTATTATTGGTGTTATTGAGAAAATGGAGTTGTGGGATAAGGAAAGATGGGTTGAGCAATATAAGTCTATTTCTGAGACTTATGAGGCAAATGTTGAGAATTTAGACTTGGGGATATAGGGAAAAATTATTAATTATTAATTAACAATTATTAATTAAATTTAGGTATAGGAGACTGGGGGGATAAGGATGTAGAATGCAGGATGTGAAACAGGGAAAGGTGATATCCTGCATTCTACATTCACAGAATGAATGAATACACATATTCCGGTAATGCTAAATGAGGTGTTAGATTATCTTAGTGTCCAACCTGAGGGTGTTTATGTAGATTGTACTTTAGGTGAGGGAGGACATTCTGAGGCGATTATACAAAAAGGTGGTAAGGTTATCGGGATTGAGCAAGACGAAGAGATTTTGGACAGAGCAAAAGCTCGATTAGATAAAGAAAAGACTATCTTCGTTCACGATAATTTCAGGAATATAAAGGAGATTTTCAATTCCCCCTTAATAAAGAGAGGCAAGGAGTTGTATTCCCCCTTAATAAAGGGGGTTAGGGGGATGTCTCCTTCAATTAATTATGCAGACGGTATTTTATATGATTTAGGTATAAATTCATTACATTTTGAATCAACAACCCGTGGTTTTAGCTTCAGGTATGATGCCCGGTTAGATATGCGGATGGATTTAAAGAATAAAATTAGAGCAAGCGATTTGGTTAATTGTCTTTCTACAAAGGAATTAACAGAAATTATCCTAAAATACGGTGAGGAGCACAGGGCAAATAAAATAGCCCAGGCAATTGTTAAAAATAGACCGATTACTACTACCTTTGAATTGATTAAGGTAATTGAACCAATAATTCCAAGATATAAAAGGATTCATCCGGCAACGAAGTTGTTTCAGGCATTGAGGATAGCGGTTAATCAGGAGTTAGAGGCATTGGATGAATCTTTGGATGAGGCAATATCGGTGCTAAAAGAGGGTGGCAGGCTTGTCGTTATATCCTTTCACTCACTTGAGGACCGCATAGTAAAACATAAATTTCGTAATTGGCAAAAACAAGGATTAGTTAAAATTATGACTAAAAAAACCGTTAGACCTACTTATCAAGAGGTTAAAACTAACCCGAGGGCACGAAGCGCAAAACTTAGAGTGGTGGAAAAAATATAATACCGATAGGATATAGGACATATAAGACATATAGGACACATAAGACTACAGAAAAACGTAGAGGACATATAAGACTACAGAAAAGATAGATTTTTGTCGATAAATTAAAAAGTCCTGCGGTGAAATGTCAAGAAAAAAATGAGCCGATATTTAACTTTTTTGTCCCTGCAATTGGGGACAGTAATGGCGTTAAAGGTTAAACTGATGCAAAATGTTACGGATTTTAATTAACCCAGGGTAAAAAAC
>JBDRHR010000089.1:0-17499 GCA_043816605.1 Nitrospirota bacterium | reverse complement strand
GTGTGTTGGATATGGCCGGCAATGTGTGGGAATGGTGCTACGACTGGTATGCTGAGGACTATTATGGACGGAGTTCTGATAAAGACCCCATTGGGCCAGATAGTGGTGAATACCGTGTATTGCGCGGCGGCTCGTGGTACTACAGTTATTCGTGGTTCTTACGCGGTGGCACCCGGTACGGCATCTATCCCGTGAACCGGAGCTTCTACATTGGATTCCGTTGTGCGAGAGCTTACCTTTGAGAATTTTTAGTTTTTTACCCTTTTAAAAGGGGGACTGGGGGCTTCGCCCCCAGACAAATTTTTTTTTTTAGTTGGGATAGTAGCAAGCTGGAATTAAGGTATCTTAACCCCGAAGGGGTGGCATTATTGTAGCTAGCTGGAACGAGGAATTCCAACCCTGAAGGGGTGGTATTATTGTAGCCAGCTGGAACAAGACATCCCAACCCCGAAGGGGTGGCATTATTGTAGTCAGCCGGAACAAGGCATCCCAACCCCGAAGGAGAGGGAAAAGAAGGGTCGGGTCTTGAATTGGGAATTAACAAAATGCCCGCAACGGCAGATAACATGATGTAAAAGACTTCATTTGGAATCGAAAGAACCTGCATCTGTTCTAAATTCTGACTCCTGAATTCTAATTTCTGTGGAAAAAATATGGCTAAGAAAAAGAAATTACATAAAAAAATAACTCCCCATATATCGAACAAGGATAAAATAAAAAGATTTTTGGCAAATCAGAAGGATAAATTTATTCTTCTTGGCATCCTTTTAGTCGGATTAATCCTCAGACTTATTTTCTTGTCCCAGGTAAAAGCCAATGACCCCAATTTCCTACATTTTGAAGGCACAGATTCAGGTTGTTATGATAGTCTGGCAATGCAGATATTAGATGGCACTCTGCCCAAAACTCCTTACAGTTTCAATCCGTTGTATTATTACTTCCTGTCGGTCATTTACTCTTTTATGGAACATAATCCGTTTAAAGCAATAAATATCCAGATATTTATAGGATTGGGGACTTGTTTTCTTGTATATCTAATGGCAAAACGGCTTTTCAACAAACATATTGGCATGATTGCGGCAGGAATTTGTAGTCTTTATGGAGCCTTTATGGTTTATGAAACCCTACTTCTAACCACCGTATTAGACACCTTTTTATTATTGTTGGGTGTGTTTTTCCTTTTAAAGAGCACCTCTCCAACGAGGCAAGCCTCAACGAGGCAAGCCTTCAAATGGTATTTTGCCACAGGGGTAGTTTTAGCCCTTTCGGCTTTATCTCGCTCTACTACCCTTTTAGTTTTGCCATTTTTATTCCTCTGGTTAATGATTAAATTAGGGCTGACAAAGAAATTTTTACAAGCCGCAGGACTTATTATTTTAGGTATGTGCCTGACCTTTGCCCCAGTTACCTACCGTAATTATAAATATAGTGGTAAGTTTATTCTTATAACTACTACCGGACCAGTTGCTCTTTGGGCGGGAAATAATGAAGACTCAGAAGGATTCTATCACCTGCCTCCCTATACTGAGGAATTAAGCCGTAAAAATAAAGATTTTTATATGCAGGATACCGTAAGATTTATTAAGGAAAAGCCTAAAAAATACCTTGAGCTTTTGTTTAGAAAATCTTGCCTGTTCTGGAATGCCTACGAAATCCCGGATAATGATGTCGTCTATGAGCGATTTCAGGCATTCTCCCCTTTGCTTAGGGTAATGATTCCCTTTGGTCTAGTATCTTCCTTAGGGTTAATAGGACTATTCCTTTGCCTGAGAAGATTGAATAAAAACCTCCTCCTTTTATATTTGACTATCTTTGGATATATGGCGGCGATAGTTCTCTTCTTTATTCAATCTCGATTCAGGGTGCCGGTCGTGCCTTTTTTAAGTATTTTTGCCGGCTTTACTATCTATTATTGGTTTAAAAAACTCACCACCCGAAAACGGGGAGTTTTTTTTATGACCTTTATTCTCTTTATCCTTATTTATACCGTCGTTGATTTCCATACATTTTATGGCTGGACATATCCTTTGACTAATCCGGATGGCTTTTGCTTAGAGAAAAGGGAGGGATTTGTCTTTCGGGATGATAGTGGAGATTGGCATGGGGATGTCAAGAAAACATTAGATAAACCTTCTAAAATCATTAAAAAAGAGATTATCATTACTGATGAGGTAGCGAAGTTTGATTATGCCGGAATAAGTCTGAATTACTGCTGTAGCGATAGAGGAAGACTATTAATCAAGATTAATGATATGGTTTTATCCGTTATAAATTGCAGGGATATTCCTTATGGGTCTTTTGTTCGCCAGATAAGATTTAAATTCCAAAATCCAAAGTTAATCCTGAAAAAGGGTAAAAATGTGATTACTCTAAGTGTGCTCGAAGGAGCAGAGGTAGGGGTAATGGTAGACAATTACTATAATTTTGGTCGCTCATCATTTACCGCAGATGGAAGGACATGGGAAAAAACACCTGGTGAGTTTATGATTCAATTAGAATTACTCTCTAACCCGATATATTAAAGCCTAAATTCTGTAATCAAGGTTTGAACCTGAATTTTCTTCCCTGTTTGCCTATTTGTTCCTTAGATTAGTGATTTTACTCGCGCATGTGGGATATTTGGACTTGCTGGGTCAACTGTAATTTCCCGTCGGTTCGGAGACACTACTAAATCCATATCTTCCATCGGAACTGCACCAAGTAATACTTCATCGCCAAGCACAAGTGCACCGACATAACAGAACCTTTTTCCAAAATTGACCCGGATAGGTCCAACATAAGGAACATTCTTCTTGCGGCCATCTGCCACTGAGACTTCACGCATCGATTCTGTTTCGAGGTTGAGTTGTAAGGCAACATGCTCAGGGATACACAGCATTAGTGCACCAGTATCAACAAGTGCTTTTACCTTAACAGGTTCTAAGTCAGATTTTCTTGGGTTGCTAAGAAGAAGTTCTGCAAATACCTGACCCATGTCAGTTATATCCTCCTGTATATTATTTTAAATTGTATTCGCTAACGACAAAAACAATTAATTTCTATTTTAATATTAGCCCCAACACTATTTTTCAATTATCGTTTCTTGGATTTTCATTCCAAAATGTCTGCCCGCGGTTTCCTGGTAGGCTAAAACTTCAGTCCCTTTTTCCAAAGAAACAACGGAAACAGGACTTCCATCCGGACGGCAAAGTCTTATCGTTTCTGCGTTCTGGAGGATTAATGAGACAGGTTTTGAATTTATCTCGCCTTCAACCAACATTAACGGTCTTTTTTCTATCTTTATTCTGCCAACAATTGCCTCTTGAGTTTTGCCATTGAAATTAACAATTAAAACCGCATCACCCATCTTTAATTCTGAGAGATATTTTGTCCTTGATTTTGGTAAGAGGGTATAGGCGTGGATGGCACCGGCATTGACTCTAAAGGGTCTTTGTTCTACATACGGATTTTCAACACTCTCTGAATGAACTAAAAACATGGCACCTGAGGAATTACCAACTAACATCCCTTCTCCCGGCTTCATATTTGTACAGGTATCAATACAAACCCTATCGCCCATGCCAAGCGGCTCTACCTTTGTAATCTTTGCTATTTCAATCTTTACCGGTTCTTCAACGCCCTTGATTAACTCAGCACATCTTTTAATTTCATTCAAATCGGTTGTCTCTAAAAGAATCCCATCTACACCCTTTTCTAATATCTGCAATGCGGTTTGTGCCTCTTCTACATTTCTAACAGATGCAATCATATCACAAGCTTTTTGAGCAATTAAATTCTCTAACGGGATGATAGTCCAATCAGTGGTTTTAATAATAACTATTTTTGACTTCGATAGTTTTGCGGCTTCAACTTCATCTTCCTTACCTTTTATCTCAATCTCAACTACATCCTTGCCTAATTTTATATCTCCATTTTTACTTATAGTTTTTATTCGTCCTAATTCCTTTACCTTTTGCTCAAATCCATCTTCAACCCAGATAGCCTCTACCCCACTTTCTAAAGCTGTAGTTACAACTTCTTTGTTGAAGGGAATCGCCTTTACCCAGATAGTTTTCATTTATTACATACCCTCTTTTTTACAATTCTACTTGCGAAAACCGTACTTTTTCATCTTTTGCATTTAATATTAGAGAAAATCGAAGTTTGTCAGGTAACCAAAGATCCCTTCCAATAAATGCGTTTCTAAGAGGACTTGCTCTTGTGAAAGGCGAATTTTGCCAATCTAAGACAAACCGTATGTTAAATTCCGCACAACAAGATTTTTTAGCATTTTTACTATCACATAGACCAATCTTAACCTTCTTTACATAGTAATCATAATAATATTCACCCTTTTCTAATGTATATTCAATTTCTTTTCTTCGTCTTAATCCAACTGGGATTTTCAACCTTTCACGGTATTCATCCTTAAAGGCTAAAATATAAGGATTCCCTGTATCAAAATCAGCTATAATCAATCTATCTTGGCTAATTACATCCTTACATTCTTCATCTTTTCTGCCAAGATAAATTGGGATTGTAGGATATGAGTTTTCTGGAATTTGAGGAATAAAAGTCCACCCACTCTTTTCTATACATTCACTCTCTTCTATAATATCTCTACCCATAACATAGCATACCTTACCTATTTCCTTTTGTATTTTCTCTAATTCATCATCTGATAATTCATCGTCTGAAGAATAATAGAGACTATTTGATTTTCCAGCAACTTTTACTTTCCCATTATCTTTATATATCACAAAGGTGCTTGCCCGAGTTTCTCTAAACTTTTGATTTATCTGTTTACCATATTTTTCTTCAAGCATCTTGTACAACTTATCATAAGGTTCAAAATCAAGTTTGCCTACTAAAATAGTTGAAGGAAGATCGAATGGGTCAGTTACAGTTAATTCTTTATTATCAATCTTTATTGTAATTGTCTGTAATCTGGGCGATACTTTTCTAATAATGTCTTTAAGCATTTTGTCACCTTTCCAAAAAATTAATTTTCTATCTCTATTTAATCAATCTTTTCACTCTTATACTATTTTAACATCTCCATTGCCTGGGAAACAGTATAATTTTCATGCACTATTTTACTGATAGCCTTGACAATTTTAATCGGGTCACGGTGTTGAAAGGCATTTCTACCAATTGATACCCCTGCGGCTCCACCTTTTAACGCACCTTCTATCATTTCAAATAATTGCAGGTCTGTCTCTACCTTTTCCCCTCCAGCAATAACCACAGGGACAGGAGACCCTGCCACCACCTCTTTAAAGGTCTCCGGACTGCCGGTATAATTAACCTTAACCATATCTACACCTAACTCTGCACCAACCCTGGCAGCATGTTTAACATATTTGACATCAAATTCATTGTCAACCTTTTTACCCCGTGCATACATCATAGCAATCAATGGCAAACCATATTCCTGACATTGTGCACCTACATTTCCTAAATTAGCCAGCATTTCCTTTTCGCTTTCTGCACCTAAATTTACATGCACAGAAACCGCATCAGCACCTAATTGAATTGCCTCTTTTACGGTGCAAATCTGGATTTTCGCATTTGGGTCAGGACCTAAGGAAGTACTGGCAGAAAGATGAATAATTAAGCCAATATCTTTGCCTCCACCGCGGTAGCCTGCCTTTATCATTCCTTTGTGTAAAATTACGGCATTAGCCCCACCTTCAACGATATTACCTATCGCCTCACGCATATCCTCTAATCCGGCTATTGGCCCCATAGTTACACCATGGTCCATAGGAATAATCACTGTTCGTTTAGATTCACGGTTAATTATTCGCTCCATCCTTATATTTTTTCCAATCATTTATGTCATACCTCCTTAAAAATAATTATCAATTATCAATTAATAATTATTAATTGATAATTGATAATTAAAATTGGAGGCGAGGGGAGGATTTAAACCTCCGTACACCGCCCTGCAAGCGGTTGCATAATCACTCTGCCACCTCGCCTTAAAACAATTATCAATTGGTAACTACTCAGCATGTATGTATTGTAAAAATGATTTAAGAACAAAGATTAACGATTTTTGATTTATGATTTTCGCACCTATTGCTTTTGACTATTCTTCTGTGCAGTTTCAACACTTTTTACGAAAATAGCTATCAATTCATTACTTTCACCTAATGCAAGGATTATTTTATCTTCTGCTTTATAAAGTTTTGTACGATAAATAATTTTCAAACAAATATTACTTTCCCTTAGTTCTTTCAATACAACTTTTATTTTATGGATAAAATCTCTGCGCGATTCTCCGCTTTGCGCCTCGCCATAATTTAATGCAGGCGATATTCCTGAACGCAATAGTTGTCCGGCTAAATGGTTTGCTGCTTTTGTATCGAGCATCGTTTCAACAATTTCTACAATCAATACAGCAAAATTGATTAATCGTTCTTCAAGGTCGTGTTTATTCATATGATTACTTTTAATTCTGGTTTATTTCCTTCTAAAATCTTAAATCGTTAATCCTTGTTCGTTATTCTTTCCTGCTGAGTAGTTACATCAATTGATAATTGAGTCGATATTACCGTTATTTTAACAATATCGCCGTCATTCTTTTTAAGGTCATAGTAACCGGGTCAACACCAATACCCACATTTTCTAATGCTACAACGCCAAGAATAGGTTCTACATCCTCAGGCCCAAAGATAATCTGAGATACAGTCTCAGAGCCCATAAATGAGATCCTTGCAAAACCATACTTATATTCTACCGGTTGGCCATTAGCCAATTCATATACTGCTTTTCCTTCAACCTGAATACCAGCCTTTATTAACTCGCTTTCTGGAGCCATACAATTTACACTGCCTGTATCAACTAAAAACGATTCTTCGTATCCTGGCAGGGATTTCATCAGATTTGAAGCAGTTACTGTAACTCTTGTTACTCCCATTGTTTCAGCTCCTTTATTTCCTTGTTTCTATTGCCATTCCCAGGTCTTTTATCATCTGTAGATCTAAATCTGCCGCTCTTCCTCCCGTCGTTAAATAATTCCCCACGATTAATCCATTTGCCCCGGCTAATAAAGCTAAAGCCTGTAAATCCCTTAAATTTACCTCGCGACCTCCAGCTATTTTGATGATTTTATCCTTTAAGATTAGCCTGAAAATGGCAATGGTTTTTATTATCTCCATTGGTGATAATGGCTTAGCATTTTCTAAAGGAGTACCTGATCTTGGGGTTAAGATATTAATTGGAATGCAATCTATATCCAAATCCTTTAAGGCAAATGCCAGCCTTATCCTTTCATCCCAATCCTCGCCTAAACCGATAATCCCTCCACAACAAACCTCTAATCCGATTTTTTTTAACATCTTTACCGTATTTAGTCTATCTTCATAAGAATGGGTGCTACAAATTTGCTTAAAATAACCTTCTGATGTCTCAAGATTATGATTGTATCGAGTTACACCTGCATTTTTTAACTCATAAATCTCTTCTTCATTTAGAGTTCCTAATGAGCAATCTAATTTTAAGTTTGTTTCTTTCCTTATCTTTCCCAATGCACTAACAATCTTCTTGAAATCCTTTGTATCCGGTTTTTTCCCGCTAATGACAATACAAAATCTTGTTGCTCCCGAAGTCTCTGCATTTTTAGCCGCCTCTAAAATTTCATCTTCACTTTCAAGGGAATAGGTCAGGATATTAGTTTTATAATGTGTCGATTGGGCACAAAAACAACAATCCTCCGAACAGGCACCTGACTTAGCATTAATAATAGAACACAGGTCTATTCCCTCACCGGCATATTCCTTTCTTATCCGATTAGCCAGCGAGACTAAATCTAAGATATCCGCCCCTTCTAACCTCGAAAAGTAGATAGCTTTACTAAAAGTTATCGGCTCGTTATTTAGAAGACCTTTAGAGGTCTCAAGTAACACCTGATTAATCATCTTATTTTCTTATCCCTAACCGTTGAATAATCCCCTGATATCTATTTGTATCTTTGCTAGTTAGATAATTGAGGAGTCTTCTTCTTTGTCCTACCATTTTAAGCAGTCCCACACGCGAATGATAGTCTTTTGTATGCACCTTGAAATGGTCGGTTAAATAGTTAATCCGGTCAGTCAATAGTGCTATCTGGACCTCTGGGGAACCTGTATCTTTGTCATGCACACGATACTTTCCAACTAATTCCTGCTTTCCTTCTTTGGTTAATGCCATTTAAATCACCTCCTTAATAATTATTAATTATCAATTATCAATTATCAATTAATAATTGTTAATTAATAATTCTCTTCCTTGTTTTTCGTCCTCTTTCAATTGCTCAATCAGGCTATCGCTATCCTTAAATCGCATTTCATCCCGTATCCTTCTGACAAAGGAAATATTTAGTTCTTTGAAGTAAATTTCTTCATTGAAATCTAAGATATGGACTTCAAACATAAGTTCTTTTTTATCTCGAAGTAATACTTCTCCAGAGGTATTACCTCGAAATGTTGGTTGATAGCCTTCTGCCCTTCTGCTCTTCTGCTCTTCTGTATCTTTACCTTCCGAGGTATTATCCCGAAATGTTGGTCGATACCCTAAATTTGCTATTCCATTATAATCTTCATCGTCGAACTTTACCTGGACGGCATAAACACCTTCTTTGGGTAATAAAATTTCTTCATCCCATTTAATGTTTGCCGTTGGATAGCCTAATATTCTTCCTCTTTTTACTCCATGAATAACCGTTCCTACAATCGTATAATGCCGCCCTAAAAGTAAATTTGCGGCTCTAACATCTCCTTGTTTTAAATATTTTCTTATCCTTGTGCTACTAATTAATTCATCTTCAAACTCCACCGGTTCGACGATATGTAGCTTAAATCTTTTCTCTCTGCTTAATTCCTGTAATAATTTTATATCCCCAAGTCTATTTTTCCCAAATAAATAATTTGTTCCTATCCACATCTGTCTCATTTTCAACTTATCGACGAGCACATTTTCTACAAACTCTCTTGCCTCGAGATTCATTATTTCTTGTTCAAAATCAGTAATTATAACTACCTCTACCCCCAGATTAGCCAGAATATCTATTTTCTGGTTAAGGGTAGTTAATGAATGAATGCTATCCGAACCTACCTTTGCAGGAGGGGGTAAAAGTATCTTTCGAGGATGAACTTCAAAGGTAAAAACAAGGCTTGTCATCCCTTTTTTTCTACAAGAATCAACCAATCCTGTTATAATTTTTTGATGTCCGCAATGAACACCATCAAATACCCCTATGGTTAATCCGACATCTTTATATTCAAATTGAGTTGGAATTTTCCAAAAAACTTTCATTTTTTAGTATAAAGAAGAGGGAAGGATATTTTCCCTCATCTACCTTATTATCCCTAATTTCCCTGTCTTCTTTTGCCCTTGAGCATTAGTCAGTAAATAAATATATATACCAGAGGCAAGTTTTTGGCCATTTGACCCGTTGCAATTCCAACGATATTTACCTGGCGTTGGAGTATTTGGAGAAGGAACTTCTATATTAAATACCTCTTCACCAACCACTGTAAATACCCGTATTCTAACATTTTGGGTTAATTCTGCAAATATTAATTCTGTGCCGTCTGTCGGATTTTGATAGACATAAGCACCGGTTAGGTCTGTCGCAAGCCCTAACTGCTCTACTATAGGAGAGATGAGATGTATCCTCATATTTCCTCCAAAGTATTTATTCATCACATAACTTACATCTATACCTCGTGCCGTTAATTCATCTAATAAATCTAATATGTCATAACTATCCTGTGGAGGTGGTAGGAGAGGGTTATAAATAGCCTGCCAGAGGATTTCTGGTGAAGTTTGTTTCTCAAGTTCCCATAATGCGCCGGCTACTGCCGACTCTCTTGATGTTCCAGTCCCATTAACTAAATCTAAGTCATACATGGTATTTTGGCTACCTACTTCTAATGTAGAGCGTTTTCTACAAGAGCATGAAAACCAATACGAATAGCCATTTAAAAATGCCTGCTGTGGATTTGTTGTCTCCTCAAATGCCGGTGATAGACAATATGCGGTATTTTTAGTATATTTCTTGACTAATAAATTGCCATACGCCTGTAATAATTTATCCTGATTATACTCATCCTTTACCTTAGCATTGACCAATATTCCTGAGTGAATCTCATCAATTGGCGTATAGCAAGTCGCCCCTTTACTCTCTTGTGGTGTTAAATTCGTCTCCTCAATATAGAAAACACTTACTGTTCCCAGCGATATACTCCTCACTCCTAACTCCTTACTCTTAACTCCCAACTTATCCGATAATTTCAGCACATAATCATACCCTTTCACTACCGATTCTAATATCCGTAATGGTGCGGTACGATTAACAATGCCATTATATGGTGCAGGTAAAATAGGATGTATTATCTTCCTGTCAAATAAATTTACTTCATCTGGTATTCCATCCGGAACATTAGTTGTCTCAGGTAAATATATTGTTGCACCCTCTGTTGTAGTAGTAGCAATTAAGGTAAATGCATTTGAAGCTAATCGGTACAGAGAGAAAGGGGTTTTAGTGCCAAACAATACTTGTATCTTAGGTACTGTCACCAGATTATCAAAATCAAATATCTCCGACTCTACGATTGTTCGATTACGATAATATGGGGTTACTTTGGCATAGGGGTCCTTATACACAAGGTAGGAATTACCATTTACTTTATATGTCGTAGTACCGATAAATTCTTCATATTGCTGCTGGGTTTGGGGATTAACCCAATATCTACTTGGTTTAGCCGCAAGACCAGCAGGTAATGTAAAAGTACCACCCCCTTCCATCAGAGAAGAACTACCTATTACCCTAACTACTACATACGGATTTTCTAATTTAGTAATTATAAATGGAATCCAATCTTTACCAAAATTAGTCGTTGGGGTGCCAATTACAGTCGAAGTACCGATTAATCCTGCCGGATTCTTTACCGTTACCCGTACAGCATTGGTTCCAAAATCAAGTGTCCCTGTGGCAATCTTAAATCTAAACTTAGCATAATAAGTCCGACTAAGTCCATATTCTTTTTCCCATTCTCCGTCCCTGGACTCTACTTTAAAATCCGTCTCTGTTCCTACCATGTTCACCGGCGTTATCTCCCGCTCATAAATATACTTACCATCCCAATCCAAAGCCACCGTTCCGTACTTATTATTCTTTAATTCAATCGTAACCGTAGAAGACCCGGGCAAATAGTCCCGGACATACCCTTTGACCTCAAACATCTCTTTTAGAAATGGCACTATCTCCGTTTCACTTGGGCTAACTAAATCTATCTTCGGCGTATCGTGAGTGCGTGTCCCTTTATCCGGAATACCATCAACTGCCTGTAAAAATGCCTGCCATTGATTACCTTCATCAAGAAAATGAACAGCCTTTACAGTAAGTGTGCCAATAAGGAGTGGCTCTAATACCCCTTCGCCCAATTGGCTCTTTTTGCTAACTACCAAATCCCCTCGATTAAATCCCCATAGCCCGGCTATAGCTACATATTCTACATCCTTCTCTTTTTCTACATTAGCATTAAGTTGTTTCAGGAATGGGCTTTTTGGCCGCATATCATCCACCGCACCTAAATTAACGTATCCGACCTGCGGGAATATTCCTAATACTGATCTGACTCCAAGTCCAATTATACCACCAGCAATGAAATAGACTGCATGTGGCGCAGAAGCTATCTTACCTACAGTTGCTAACCCACTACCACGGTGAGGTGTGCCGATAGTAATCAATCGTTTAACCTTAGGGTCTTCACCTTTTTCTACCTTTTTCTGAATATAATCTCTTGCTACCAATCCACCTTGAGAATGAGCTATAATGTTAACCTCGGCATTTGGATCATTCTTCCAGTTATCACCATAATATGATTGTAAAATTTCATTCATTTTGATAGTAAGACTCCCATAATTTGAGTTAATCGAATAAAAACTCCCCATCGTATTCTGCCCACCATAATCAAATGCCTCTAAATAGAGTTTGGCGGGGGATTCATAGTCGCCGTCTTTGAAGTAGGTGATACCGAATCTTTCTCCTTCTTTATTTTTTGGATTTATCGGCTTTCTGTCCTCCATCCTCATTGTACGATAGCCAAAATACTCAGTTAATTTAGGAATACTTTCTTCCCATGTAAGCATATTAGCATTGATTCCATGAATAAATAACACTGGCATGGGTGCATATACAGTATGAGTACCCCAGCTAAGTTCCTCAGCACTTACTTTGTTGCTTAAAACACATATTCCTACCACAATATAAACAATAAATTTCTTCATGACCATCAACCTCCTTTTCACCAGATATTATCTGGCTTTTTGTAAACAAAATATTTATCTTTACGTGTAATATCTGCAAACAAGTCTTTTGTTTTCTCTTCTCCTTCAATATTCCATACACTAAAGTATTCTCCAAGAATCATTTTCCCATTTGGAGATACATGCCCACAACCAGAAAGTTCCTTAATGAGATTGCCTTCTAAATCAACAATGCTTCTTGCTAATATAAGTTTATTTCCATCTGGAGTCCAATCTGCAAGATACATTTCCTTAATCACCCTCCTCCTCTCCCTCCCATCCGGTTTCATGACCCAAATCCAGCCATGACAGACAAAGGCAATCAAATCATCTTTAGGGGACCAGATGGGGGATTTCCAACTTCCCTGCCATTCTCTTTCACTTTCATAAGAAAGCATCCGTTTATTTTTCCCATCTACATCCATCATCCAGATAATATCAAAAAATTCATCTCTTCTACTTCCTTCTATTCTTTGTTCAAATACTTCATATACCATCCTTTTCCCATCAGGTGACCAGGAAGCGTGCATACCTTCATCTAAAACTTTCCTCATCTCCCTTCCATCTGGCCTAATAGTATATATCCCATGAGATGTCCCACCACTTGGAATTGACCCACCAGACAAAAGCAGTAAATTATTTGCCTGACAATAATCTAAATACATTGGTAGCCAATAGGTTTTATTTCGTGTATCACCGAGTTTTGCTATCTCTTTCTTATCTGTGCCATCATAATTCATTGAGCAAAGATAAACCTCGGTATGGTCTGCAAGATAGTTCCCCAAAAAGATAGGTCCATTAAAAAAATAAGGATAAACTGCCTGACCAAAGGTTACTTGCTTGACAAAGAATATCTTGTTATCCTGTCCCCAGCATGGTGCATAATAACTCACCAAATCACTGCGTGTAGTAAACGGCCAGAAGGCATACACAGGTAAGTTACTAACTAATATTAAACTTGTAATCAAAATCAATCTTTTAATTATTGTTTATCCTCTTTTTATAGAGACGCAGATTTTCACAGATTATCAGGATAATATTTTATTAAAATCCTATAAATCAGCGTCTATCTGCGTATTACCCAAGTATTTCCCCTATGTTTCTGACTCTATGTTTCCAGATGTTCTAACTTCATCTGGAGAGATTACTGAAAGACTACCACCAACTAATCGGGCAATTATGTTAACAGTTGCAATCCCAATTGTGTCTCCAAATCGCGCCAATAATCGCAGCAATAATCATACAAATAATCCTGCCGACATAAATCATGACAACATACTCCTGAACACTAATCTGGGGATACAATACTTATTTCCTTTTCATCAATTGGTATTGTGTTAGTCCCGGATTACGAATTCCCTCCTCTCTCTCAGACCGTTATGGCTCTTCATGTCCATATTTATAATATTCAAGTCCTGCTGTATCTTTGTGAGAACAATTGATTCTACAATCACCACTGTTTGATGAGTATATCCAGCCTCCCTTATCTGTAATTTTATCTCGTGGGATAAATTCATTTGGACCTGTTGTTGTATAGATTATATCCTTCTTGTTGTTGTGTGAAATGCTTCTTCGTAAAGTTGCATTAGGAATTTGCATCATATAATTCGGAATAAACGGTGGAAACAGTTCACCATTAACGGTATATGAATATAAAGTCTCATCAAGTTTTACTGGCCACTGTCCTCGATTATCTTCATAATAAATAGAAATTGCCCTCCTTATGCTACCTAAATTTTCCCTGGCTACTGCCTCCCTTTCTTTATCTTTTCGATGTAATAATATTGGAGATCCTACAATATCAATAAGCATAAAACCAATAAACACTGGAATAAGTAAGATTAAAAAGCTGTAAAGTATTCTAATCCACCATATAGTTATATTCTTTTCTAATTTACATCCACATTTTAGGACTGATTTAGTTAGGCTATCATCAACCAACCTTGTCCCACAGGTGCTACAAAAATTAGTTGTATCCTGATTTTCTTTACCACATTTTGAACAATACATTTTTCACCACCGGTTAATTCTTTTCGTATGATAGTTTGTTAAAGTATCGTTGTAGGGTTACCTACATTATAAATCTATCCGTGTTAATCTGTGAAATCTGTACAATCCGTGTCCAAAAAGGTTATACTTCATACCTTCCGTGTCTATGGCTCAAATTCACTATCTGGTATCCCAGTATTCAATTGAATATTGGTATAAGTTGAAATTGATTCTACGACCGCATCTTCAAAAACTATTTTCTCCACTAATTTAGTTGGAATATAAATATTGTTTATTAATTGATATTCTTCAATTTCAGTAGTCAATTGAGGATTAGGTGTATTTTCATAAAAGACCTCTTTCTTAACATCTAACCCCGTTGAATAATCTATATAAAGTATCATCTTCTCATATCTAAATTGAGGTATTTTAGGGGTAGCCTCAAGGATGTAAATATTATCTTGATGGTCTTTTATGACAATTTCATGCATATCTTTAAACTCATCTAAATAATAGTAAAAATCTAATGAAGAAGGGGAAATATCCGAGATTTCCTTAATGTCCACTTCTTCTACCTCTCCTTGTGTAATTACATACATTTTCTCACCATTTATGATAATCGTTTCATCTTTAGATGGGGTAATAATCTTAACCTTATCAGGCTTTTTCATAAGAAGCGTTCCATTTGTTTCAGGATAAGTTTCTGTGCCGATACTTCCAGTAGTGGTTATAGTCGCCATTATATCCTCAATCTTATTAAAATTATCCGCTACCTTTTGGAGAATATCCTCTGCGGTAAGGTCGGCGTTGATAAAGAGTATTTCAGTTTGTGCGATATTTTTAGCTTTATCATTTACTTCTAATCGGATAGTGTAAGTCCCTTCTTCTATCGCAAGCGTATTCCAGGTAGCTAAAGTACCGTTGACAATAGCGGTAGAAGAAGTAGCAATTGTGGTCAAGGTAGCAGGACTTTCTCCTTTGCCATATTGGACTTTGTATTCAGCTAAATGGACATCAAAGGCAGTGCCAATGATAGTTAATGTCCCTTTGTATTTTAGATTGTTAGTTGGGAAGGTAATTATCGCTAAAGGTAAGGTATTATCTAACTTTATGGTGACAGTAGCGGTAGCGGTTTGGTTTAATTTATCCTTTGTCACTAATCTTAAGGTATAGGTGCCATCTTCAATATTAGTCGTTTGCCAGGTAGCTAATGTGCCATTTTCTACCTTAGTCGTAGATGTAGCAATAATATTCCATGCAGAAGGGGAATTGCCGGTACCATAGGAGACTGAATATTCTTTAAAATTAGTATCAGTGGCTGTTCCAAGGATAGCTATAGTCCCTGACAGATAGGAATTAAAGGTTGGGGAGGAGATTATTGCCTGAGGTGGGGTAGTATCAATCAAAAAGTTAAATGGCTCAATATCGGTGCTGATATAATCTCCAGAGGTTGGTTGTAGAAATCTTGTACCGAATTTATATGTCCCTTGTGGCTCATTACCGCTAAATTTGTATTTAAATACTTCAACCTCAAAATCTGCATTTGCAGGAATAGAATATTCAGGGATATTGAACAAAGAGATAAGTGAGGCACCTGGCAATTCTACCCAGATTTTTATCTCTACTTTATTCGATTGTGTCCCGTTCTTAACATGGACTTTAGCGATTAACTCATCTCCTTTGATAAATATATCCTTATTCAGGATGACATCAACCGTAGTATTAGGAATTTTACCTGTAAAGGTTTGATAATCAATAAGGCTTTTACCTGCGGATACTTTTGGGAAATCAACTAAGAAAGGTTGAATATCCGTAGAGATATGCTCACCTGATATAGGGTTAAGGAACCTTCCACCGAAGTTATATTTACCTTCCGGCTCACTACCGATAAATGTGTATTCCATAATTTTAGTCGTAACGCTGGCATTAGCAGGAATGGCAAAACTCGATAGGTTAATAATCGAAATTAAGTCAGTAGCAGGTAATTCTATCCATGATTTAACCTCTGCATTAACAGCCTCTTGTCCATTTTTAATCCCGGCATTAGCCACTAACTTATTATTTACACTAAAGGTACCTTGATTTAACCCAATATCAATAGAAAGATTTTGTGTTTTAAATAATGTTGCATAAGTTTGGCTAAGTTCTTTAATTAAAGTTGGTGTTCCAAATCCAAACCCTATTTCTGGTTTTAAAACCAAAATACCGACACCTACAATAAACAAAACTTGTCTTAACATGATTTAATAACCTCCTTTTCAACACATTTTTATATAGTCTGAACGGCTACGATAAAAGCACTTCTTCTACCTTTACCTTACTTTCTATTAACTCGAATAAATCAATCGAGTCCTCGATTTTGAACCTTCCACTTCTTATTCTTTCAAGAGAGGTAAGGTGTCCTCCTACTCCCAGGGTATTACCTATATCCGCACATAAAGTTCGAACATAAGTGCCTGAAGAACACATAACCCTGAATGTAATTTTATCAGGCGATATAAAATCTAACAATTCAATCTCAAATATCTTTATTTGACGAGGCAGGCGTTCGACCTCTTTTCCTTGTCGGGCTAATTCATATAGTCTTTTTCCCTGATGATGTAAGGCAGAAAACATAGGTGGAATTTGGTTTATTTCACCTTTAAAACTTAAAAGTGCGTTTTCAATTACCTTTTTTTGAAAACTAAAATTAGTTTTTTGCTCTGTTATTTCACCCCAGGCATCTTCAGTTGTAGTCCTGATTCCTAATTTCATTGAAGCAACATATTCTTTAGAATCACCTTTCAGGGTTTCGGCTAATTTTGTCGCTTTGCCTAAAAGAAGAATTAACACCCCGGTTGCCTGTGGGTCTAATGTGCCTGCGTGACCTATCCTTTTTTGTTTAATCAATCTGCGAATGCAATCAACTACATCATGAGAGGTCATATTAGACGGTTTGTTAATATTTAAAATTCCATCCATATATTTTTGTCTATAATATAATACCATTTATAAAATAATTTGTCAACATAAAAAATTAGGGAAATGTAATCGGTCAGTTACTGGGGGGTATTTTTTGACCGGGCAAGGAGAACAACCCCCTAACCCCCTTTATTAAGGGGGAATATGGCACAACCCCATTTTATTCCCCCTTAATAAGCTTAGCATGTCCCACATCTTTTGCTGGACAATTTAGGCTGATAGTTATTTCCCAATTCCCTTTGTAACCGTTCAGCCAGTTGAAGATTTCGTATT
>JBDRHR010000088.1:0-5542 GCA_043816605.1 Nitrospirota bacterium | reverse complement strand
GAAGGATACCTTCCAAAACGCTGTTTCGAACAGTTTAAATATAGATCTCAAAATGGAGATTTTGGGGAAAGGGGGAGATGTTGGCATTAGACAGAAGTTTAATTAACTTTTTCCATGGGAAACAAAGATGGGGAATTTCTGAAATTTAGCAATTAAGATTGACAATAAATTGAGGATATGATAAAATAGAGAAGAGGAAAGAGGATGGTAAATCAATCTAAAACTAAATTTTATTGTCAGGAATGTGGTTATGAATCATTGAAATGGTTAGGAAAATGCCCTGGATGTGAGAAATGGAATACATTCGCAGAAGAGCTCGAAATTCCAGCATCTAAATATCCTTCGCAAGCATCACCCCCTCAAGAGTCAAAATCTGTTTGTGAAATCGAGGTTTTAGAGACAGAGAGATTATTGACTAAAATAAATGAGTTTGATAGGGTCTTAGGTGGTGGGGTAGTACCCGGGTCTTTAATTTTAATTGGTGGTGACCCGGGTATCGGGAAGTCAACTTTAGTTCTTCAATCTGCAAACAGGCTAAGTGCTGAATATGGCTTATTATTGTATGTCTCAGGGGAAGAATCATTACAGCAGATTAAATTAAGGGCAATGAGAGTAAAGGCAGAGTCTAAAAATCTCCATATCCTGGCAGAATGCAATTTAGATTATATCCTTGCTAAAATAGAAGAATTAAAACCCGGAGTGGTCATTATTGATTCTATCCAGACAATTTATAATCCACAGTTCGGGTCATCTCCCGGTAGTGTTGGCCAGGTCCGTGAATGCACCACACAATTAATGTATTTAGCCAAGCAAAAACGCATAGCTGTCTTTATTATTGGTCATGTGACCAAAGAAGGGGCTATTGCCGGACCAAAGATTTTGGAGCATGTAGTTGACACCGTGCTTTATTTTGAAGGGACTCAACACTATACCTATCGAATTTTAAGGGCAGTAAAAAATCGTTTTGGTTCGACAAATGAGATTGGTGTGTTTGAGATGCGAGAAAATGGGTTAATAGAGGTGAATAGCCCTTCAGCCGCATTTTTATCGCAAAGACCGGTAGGGGTTTCAGGCTCAGTAGTTACCGCAAGTGTAGAAGGAACAAGACCTATTTTAGTGGAATTGCAAGCCTTAGTTAGCCCGACTAACTTTGGTCTGGCAAAAAGAGAAACCCTCGGTGTGGATTATAATCGCACCGCATTGTTATTGGCTGTATTAGAAAAACGCATGGGATTACACCTTGGAATTTATGATGTTTTTGTCAATGTTGCCGGTGGAATGAAGATAGTGGAACCCGGAGCAGATTTAGGAATTGCCTGTGCTGTGGTCTCAAGCCTTAAAGATAAACCAATAGACTCTAAAATAGCTATTGTCGGAGAGGTAGGATTAGCCGGAGAGGTTAGAGGAATAAGTTATATTGAAAAGAGAATCGAAGAGGTCTCTAAACTTGGATTTAAAAAATTTATTTTACCGCAACATGATTTAAATGACTTAAAACCTTATCCAATTGAGTTAATAGGGGTTAAGAATTTAAAAGAGGCTTTAGAAAATACTCAACTCCTGTAGGCGAAAAGGCGGAAGAGCGCAAGAACAGAAGGGCGGAAGGGAGATTTACCTAAGATATTCTCCGCTACTCCCTTCTGCTCTTCCGCTCTTCCATAACACTATTTATAATAACTATATACGAAAGAAATGAAAAATACATTAAATTTTCTTTTGACTTTTGAAGTTAATTATGATATAATATATTCTAAGAGTAAAACTATAGGTTTTATAATCTGACTTCTGTTCTCTGACAGCTAAATTAAAAGGGAGAAAAAATGTTTGATTTTGATATAGGTGATAAGATTGTCTACCCTTTACATGGAGCAGGAATAATAGAAGCAATTGAAGAACATGAGGTGCTTGGGAAAGGACAAACCTATTATATTTTAAAATTATTGACGGATAGAATGAGGGTGATGGTTCCTACTTCATCGGTAGAGAGGATAAAATTAAGAGGGGTTATTCAAGGAAACGAGGTATCAAAGGTAATAGAGGTTTTAACAAATGAAGTTATAGCAGAGGATTATTCCTCTGATTGGAGGGCAAGATATGCAAATAATTTAGACAAAATGAAAAGTGGGTGTATTTATAAAGTAGCTGAAGTAGCTAAAAATCTTTCTTTACGCCATAAAATACGAGGTTTATCGTCTACAGAAAAAAAACTTTTTGATAATGCATTTTCAATGATTGTTAGTGAGTTGTCTTTTGCAAAAGAGATTTCTGTTCAAGAAGTAACAACTATGATTGAAAAAATATTATAATATTTGTCCATTACCTCGACAAAATGTAATCTATTATATTATTAAGGTTTTAATATTTATTAATAAAGGCTTTTATGGGCATAGAAGGGAAATTATACTTCTTCTATGCCTTTTTTATATTTAATGTAGTAGGTAGTAGGGAATGTGTTATGTTAGATGTGTAATGTGTTATGTAAAACATTATACATTACACATTACACATAACACATTTAACATTTACAAAAGAGGAGGTGAAAAGAATGATGAAATATGTATTGAACATAAGGATTTTCTTTAGGGTTTTCTTAGTTCTTTTTTCAACAGTAGCAGGATATCTTATTGGCTCTGTGATTAAGCAGGATTTAATTGGAGCTTTAACCGGTTTAGGGTTTGGAGGCATAATTATCTTGTTAGAGATATGTTTACTTCGGACTCAAGGAGTAAATATTGTTGTTGCCGCCATAGGGTTAATGATTGGATTAATAATAGCCAATTTATTAGCCTTATCTTTCTTGTTTGTGCCTGAATTTTCCTCAGTTTATTTATATTTTTGTTTATGTTTAACCTTTGGCTACTTAGGAATGGTTATTGCCATAAATAAAAAAGAGGATATATTAAGCACATTTACCTTTAGAAAAGCTCATGCAGAGGAAAGTAAACAAGAGGAAACTACCTTTAAGGATAAGCTATTAGATACCAGTGTAATCATTGATGGTAGAATTGCGGATATATGTGAGGCAGGTTTTATAGAAGGAACTTTGGTTATACCTCGATTTGTATTAAAAGAATTGCAAAAAATTGCCGACTCTTCTGATGGGTTAAAAAGAAACCGTGGCAGAAGAGGGTTGGATGTTCTTAATAAAATCCAAAAAATGGTTGATATTCCTGTTAAAATCGATGAAATTGATTTTCCTGAGATTAAAGAAGTAGATGGTAAATTAGTTAAGATGGGAAAGGTACAGGGGGCAAAAATATTCACTAATGACTTTAATCTAAATAAAATAGCTGAATTAGAAGGGGTTAAAGTATTAAATATAAATGAATTAGCCGAGGCATTAAAACCTGTAGTTTTACCCGGGGAAGAGATGAATGTCCATATCATTAAAGAAGGTAAAGAATTTACTCAAGGAGTTGGTTACTTAGATGATGGGACAATGGTTGTGGTTGATAATGGCCAGGATTTTATAGGACAGAAGGTTAAAGTTAATGTAAGTTCTGTTTTACAGACAACTGCGGGTAGAATGATATTTGCTAAATTGGATGAGAGTCGATAAATGTCCATAATGCGAAATAAAAAAAGGGGAAATGGAGAATTTTATTTCTTTATTTCCCCTTTTTGACGGTTTTTGGAGTGCAAAAGGAAGTAGCACTTCTGGCAGAGGTAGCACCTCTGGCACTTGCTTTCGCTTTGAATTTGCAAAAAAATTACTTCTTACCTCTCACTTTTTACTTGCTCACATAGGAAATTATACCACGAATTGCACGAATGAAACGAATAAACACAAATAATAATTTAAGGATTAAACGGGTTCAATAAATTGAACCCCTATTTAATAATTCGTGTAAATTCGTAAGATTAGTGTTATTCGTGGTAAAATTTTTCTTGACAATTAATGAATTAGGAATTATAATATATAATATAATGTTCCTCGGTAGCTCAATGGTGGAGCGAGCGGCTGTTAACCGCTAGGTTGTAGGTTCGAATCCTACCCGAGGAGCCAGTCTTAATAAATTGAACTGGGGGCTTTCGGAAAGGATAACGGAAGTCCTCATTTTTTTAAGTATAGGAAAGTATACACCACTCAAGGGACTGAAAACACAAGGAGGGAAAACAATGGAAGATAAATCAAATAGCATCCCTGAGTCGAAGATAGAATTAAGGATAGAGGGTAAAAAAATACCACTTAAACCTTTTGTAGCTGACTTTATACAAAAAACCATCATCGGTATGATTTCTTCACTTAGAGGAACAAAAAAAGGAATGATTGAGATAAAGTTAAGATGGGAATAATTAAGAGGAGATATTTAAAAATACTTATCATCGGGTATTTTGTCTTTTACGCCTTTAATCTTTGGGCAAGTAAGTGGCAAAGTATTCAAAGTCAACATTTTGTAGTGCATTTACTGAATCTGATAAAAAGGTTGCCGAGCGCGCTATTCAAATAGCCGAGGATGTTTATCGGACAATTACGGCTGAATTTGAAATTACTCCAGAGGAACCAACCTCTATCTATATCTTCCCGTCTCGTAAAGAAATAAATAATGCAGGGGTACAAGATTGGGTTATTGGGCAAGCATCTGTGGGAAGGGGTAATATCATCCTTATTCAATCACCGAGAAGTAACCAGAGGATTACACTTGAGAAGATAATCAGCCATGAATTCACGCATATTGTCTTAGGAGCGGTATTTAAAAAAGGTTATCTACCAAGATGGCTAAATGAAGGGTTATCTATGTACGAGGCTAAAGAATGGGAATTTGCAAATAATATAAAGGTAGGAGAGGCATATCTTACCAAAAAATTATTCCCTTTATCAAGCATTACTTACACCTTTCCCAATAATGAAGCACAAGCACAATTAGCCTATGCACAAAGTTTTGATGTTCTGTTATTTATGATGAATGAATATGGTAAAGATAAGATTATTGGATTAATTAAAGAATTGGCTTCAGGAAAAGAGTTTAATTTTGCCTTTAAAAAATCATTAGGGGTAAATTTATATGAGTTAGAGATTGCCTGGCAAAAATCCTTAAAGAAAAGATTTAATTGGATTTGTGTCATTACCAATAGTTATTTAATCTGGCTTATGTTTCCTGTTCTATGTCTGGTGGTTTATCTTATAAAAAGACAGCAGGTAAAGAAAAAGATAGAAAAATGGGAAGAGGAAGAAGATTGGTAATCTGTAATTTGATGACGGAATTTTAATTTAATGTAAGGAAAAGATGGGATGGGGAAGAAAAAGAAGAAATTAAAGCTAAATGCTAAAATAAAAAAAAAGACTACCTTTGTTAATTTATTTAATCTTACAAAACAACAATATACTGTTTTGGGGATAATAGTAGGTATATTCATCTTACGATTAATTTATCTTCTTGAATTATCTAAAAATGACCCATTATTTTATCATCCATTACCAGGAACTGACCAGGATATGTATTGGCAGGCGGCATATCAAATTATAAACGGAGAGTTTCCAATGAGCGTTTTCGGGTATAATCCTTTATATTATTATTTTCTTGCTTTATGTTTAAAAATA
>JBDRHR010000087.1:0-3182 GCA_043816605.1 Nitrospirota bacterium | reverse complement strand
TTTCTGGATAAAGAAGAAAAAAATGAGCTTTAAGAAAGTTGAATTTGTATTAAAATCCTCTTAATGAGTGGAATTTGCTCTTTAGGTTATCATAGAGGAACAAAGAGAAAATCTTCTAATTGTAAGTGTCAAATTTAGGTTGGTATAGAGTTTTCTAAAGAAGAGCGGAATATGGTGAAATTTGATTGGGAATTGGTGAAAAGTCTGCCCCCATTTGTTACCCAGAGGCATTCGGGAAATTCATGAGTCCTTATAACACAAGGGAAAAAGGTGCCCCTTAAAAAAACTTTACCCCAAAAGCACCTAATAAAATCAAAGGTTTGTCTTCTAATAACAGCACCAATTAGAAAAATTCCCCCCAGAGGTAAAAAAATAGTTGAAAAAAATCAAAAAAATGGTATAATACTAACAATGACAAGTAGTTACTTAAAAACAGGAGGAAACAAATAGCAGTAATTCGTCAACAGTCGTTATTCAGAAAAAAGTAAGGGGATTTAGATAGTAATAGTAAATAGAATTTTTACTTGAGGGCTAAAAAAGTATCTCATAGGATAACGGAGAGGTTCTTTTGGTCCTTAAGATTTCTCCAAAAACCCTATTTCCCGAATGCCTCGTTAAAAAAGTTCTTGACAATGGACTAATTTTTATGATAAACTATCTTTGCAGAATAGCTATTGGACACGGCAACAAAGGAGTACACTCATGCAATTCTTAGATGTCAAAACAGATTTTGCCTTCAAGAAGGTTTTTGGCTCCAATGAGAGCAAGGATATCTTAATAAGCTTTCTAAACGCAGTGATTGATTTTGGAGAGGGTGAAGAGATAGTTGATTTAACTATCGTTGACCCTTATCAGATACCACTAATAAAAGGCATGAAAGATTCGTTCGTAGATGTTAAAGCCAGACTATCAAATCATAAAAGTGTTATCATTGAGATGCAGGTATTAAATGTAGAGGGATTTGAAAAAAGGATTTTGTATAATGCTGCTAAGGCATATTCATCTCAACTCAAGAAATCAGAGGAATTCACCACCCTTGAGCCTATTATTGCCCTCACAATTACAGATTTTATAATGTTTGGAGAGACAGATAAGGTTATTACCTATTTTAAACTAATAGAAAAAGAGGAATTAATAAAATATAACGATGAGATAGAACTAATTTTTGTTGAACTTCCGAAATTCAATAAAGGAGAGGATGAACTTTTCTCAATCACAGATAAGTGGATATACTTTATAAAAAATGCAGGGGATTTGGAGTATACACCAAAAAACTTAGTAAATGAGACTACGATAAAGGATGCTTTTGAGATAGTCAATACAGCAGGTATGAGTGGAGAGGAACTTGAGGCACAATATAGGAGACACGATTTCATCCGTCTGCAAAAAGGTTCACTTAACCTTGCCTTAAAGCAAGGTATGGAAAAAGGTATGGAAAAAGGTATGGAAAAAGGTAAAAAGGAAGGCAAAATAGAGGTAGCGAAAACCCTTTTAAGTTTGGGAGATAATATTGAAAGGGTATCCATTGCTACCGGTTTAACCATAGAGGAAATTAATTTAATCCAAAAGAATGAATAATACGATTTTTATAAAGTTTTTGCCTGATTGGTTATGATGGCAGTGGATACACCTGATTTATATCAATTAACTATTATTGGAGGATACGAATGAAGGCACGAGATATCAATAGAGATTTCTACGATAACGTGTGGGCCAAGGTGTATGATAAAATACACCCTGAATCTCTTGATCAATATTACATTAACAAATTATTTATAAAAACGATAAGTCAAATTTCTAAAGATAAACCAGTAATATTAGATATAGGATGCGGTACAGGAAATTATGCCAAATATTTTATAAGGTGTTTTCCCAATGGGATATTATGGGCAAATGATATTTCAGGTGAAATGTTGAAAGTATTCAAGAGTAAGATTAAGGCGAACCCGTATGTTCGATTCCTACCTATGCCAGTAGAAAGGCTATTTAATGAATTCCCT
Organism: Nitrospirota bacterium; assembly: GCA_043816605.1. Classification (GTDB taxonomy): domain Bacteria; phylum UBA9089; class CG2-30-40-21; order CG2-30-40-21; family SBAY01; genus JBDRHR01. The sequence goes on along the minus strand of JBDRHR010000087.1, from coordinate 1,182 downwards.
GAAATAAATTATGATATTGTATGTGCTGAAGGAAGTCTTCATCATTTGGAGTACCCTGCTAAGATAATTGAGAAAATTACTGAGCACCTTAATGCAGGGGGGGTAATTATTATTTTTAGCGAACCTTTCCTGAATCTCAAAAAGAGTGCTATGATACCACGCTATATTGATAATATTCTTATAGCATTGATTTCCGGAAGGGTAAAATTCAAGACACTTAAAGGAAAGATTCTCTCTCCTTTTTTATTTCTGGGATCTTTAATTTTTTCCAGGATATATAAACTAATGTGTCCTGAGAAATATAAGATAATAGTTGAAAGTCAGCATAATCTTTTATTGAAGGATGATAAGGTTGAAAAGATGCTTTCTGCTTCTGAGACACATGGAAATGGAATTGATAAAGATTTAATAAAAAAGGTATTATCAGCACAAAACATGAAAATAATAAAAGAACAAAATGGCGCTGGATATTATTTTTATCTATCATATTTACTTTCTTATTGTTTTGGCGCTACCCATTTTTCTTTGGTAGCTGTGAAGCAATAGATGACTTATAGTTTTCATCTATCAATAAGATAAAAAAAGAGGAAAAAACCAATGATTATTACCAGAACACCATTTAGAATCACCCTTGGAGGAGGAGGAACAGACCTACCTGCCTATTATTCTCAGTATGGCGGCTTTATTTTCGCTGGAGCAATTAACAAATATATGTTTATCAATCTTAATCGTCCTGTAGTAGACGACTTGGTTCGGGTTAAATATTCCAGGTCAGAGACAGTCGAACACCGTGATGAACTTCAACATGAAATTGCACGGGAGGCTCTAAAAATAGTAGGGATTGAGAAGGGAGTGGAAATCATCTCAATGGCAGATGTCCCTGCAGGTACAGGATTAGGTTCTTCAAGTTGTTATGCGGTAGGAGTGCTTAATGCACTTCATACCATGAAACGAGAATATATCCCATTGCAAGATTTGGCAGAGGAGGTATGTCATCTCGAACTCGATATTCTCCAAAAGCCTATTGGTAAGCAGGACCAGTATATGGCGGCTTATGGTGGATTAACAGTTCTTGAAATTGCTAAAGATGGTAAAGTTGAGGTTAGAGCGGCTAATGTTTCGGAGACCGTAATTGATGATTTACAGCGTAATATGCTTGCATTTTATACCGGCACATCGCGC
>JBDRHR010000086.1:0-5234 GCA_043816605.1 Nitrospirota bacterium | reverse complement strand
TGAATGGTGAATGGTGAATGGTAACCTGATTACCATTCACCATTTACCACTTACCTTTAATTACAGGAAGGGAATAAAAATGGCTAAAAATTATTTTTTGATGGGCTTCATAATTATTCTATTTATTTCATCGCTTATATTTTTCAAGGTAATTGTTGAGGTAACTGAACAATGGATTGATAAATTCCTTCGATGTGTTTCGGTTAATGTGTTAAGGTATTATGATAAAAGCCTGAAACAATACCTTAAAACTATTAGCTCTAAACTTCGTCAGGAGATTGTTGCTTATAGTCTTCTGGGTGAAAAATTAGACTTAGAGAAAAGCTATATCAGACTTAAATTAAGAGGTATTATTTCAAGTTGGGATTCGGGGTTCAGGGTTCAGGATAGAAAGGAGGTATCACCTCAAGAGGTATTATCTCAATTTGGGAATATTATCCTGATAACCGGTGAGTCAGGCTCAGGGAAAACTACTCTACTTAAACATTTAGCTTATCTTGCCAGCTCTGGAAAAGGGATTAGACCCATTCCTGTATTTATCACGATTACGGAATGGATGGAAACGAACTTAAGTTTAATTGAGTATATTTTTCAGTGCATCTCTCAAAATGGGGGAATATGTCCCCTTGAATTTATAGAAAATAAACTTGCCGCCGGGAAATTCTTAATCCTCCTTGATGGATTTGATGAGGAACTAAAAAGACAAACCGAGGTCAAGGAGCAAATTTTGACCTTTGCTAACCAATCAGGATATAAAAATAATAAGATTGTCATAACATCAAAACATAGAATTTCTGGACTTACTAATCTCAACGAATTTGAGATATTAGAATTAAATCCCCTTCAACAGAGATTATTCCTTGAAAGTATGATTATCAGGGAAAGTGATTTTGACTTTGAAAGATGTAGTGAATTAATTAAGGCTATTGAACAAAATCATAAAATTGCCCACTTAACTAAAAATCCACTTCTTCTTACCCTTGTCTATATTATCTTTAAATATCATCTGCCATTACCTCAAAGGCAAATAGAGGTTTATGAACTATGTATTAATTTGATACTGAAGGATAATGAACAACAAATTGAGGCATTAAAGAATTTAGCCTGGTATTATCACACTAATGTCAAGGTTCAGGGTTCAGGGTTCAGGGTTCAGGGTGGAAAGGAGGTAATACCTCAAGAAGTATCACCTCAATCTCTTTCAATCCACAATCCGCAATCCGCAATCAGCAATAAAAATGAGGTATTACCTCGACCTGAAATAGAGCCGTTACTCAAAGAGATTGAGGAAACAGGCTTGCTTGGTAGTAGCGGTATTATTTGTAAGGAAAAGGCTCGCCTTGTTACTGACTCAACATATAGATTTACCCATCTTTCATTTCAGGAATATTTAGTCGCCAAATATATTAATGATAATCGCAAGAATAGAGAAAAGATTTTATTGGAAAATTTAGGGGATTACCGGTGGACTGATGTGATATTGTTTTATGCGGCTATGATAGATAATCCAAGTAATTTTATCAAGAAAGTGCTTGGCGACACTACTATAGAAAATCAAAGGAATGTTCTTATAGCCGGTAAATGCTTATTTGAGGTTGAAAGTTTGAATGAGGAGACAAGAGGTGAAGTTTTAAGAAGGTTGATTGAGGTCTGTGATGGAGGAGATAAGAGGCTCGCCTCGTTAGAGCTATTTGATAAGATATTTGGATTCTTTGCACGACGAGGCGAGCCTCAACGAAGCGAGCTTCATGAAGAAAGTATTCTTATTCAAGGTTTAAAAACGGTTAGAGATAGAGAATTGCGCTATCGGCTAATTAGACTTCTGGAAAAGGGATTTACACAAGCAGGCTCGCCTGATAAAACTAAGGAATTATTTGAGGCGATGAAAGACGTGTTTGTAAAGGATACTGATGGAAATATCCTTTATTTTGCTATGCAAATATTGGAAAAGATTGCAGGCTCGCCTGGTAGCAGTCAGAAGGCTTTAGCTGTAATTCATTCATTTAAAGGTAAAGGTATATCGCAGGTAGAAATACAGATGGCGTTAATCCCTGCTGGTAGATTTTTAATGGGTAGTCTTGAAAAGGTCATACCTTCTGAAGAGGTAATACCTCAAAATGAAGGCTCTGAGCAGGCTTGCCTGGTATCGGAACAGCCGGTTCATGAGGTCTATTTAGACTTATTTTATATGGATAAAACACCTGTAACTAATGCCGAATATGAGAAATTTGACCCGGGACATAAAAGATATTGGGAAAATGAAAGAGATGACCAGCCTGTAGTCAATGTCTCATGGTATGAGGCGTATATGTATGCCTTTTGGGTTGGAAGGCGATTGCCTTCTGAGGCAGAATGGGAAAAGGTAGCCCGGGGAACAGATGCTCGTAAATACCCTTGGGGAAGTAAATTTGACCCTAAAAGATGTAATACCCGCGAAGGTAAAATTGGTAAGACAACACCTGTTAGAAAATATAATGAGATAAGTCCTTATGGTTGTATAGATATGGCAGGTAATGTCCTGGAATGGTGTGCAGATTGGTATGATAAGGATTATTACAAAAATAGCCCTGATAAAAATCCGAAGGGAGCAGATAAAGGAATATTTCGTGTGGCACGCGGTGGTTCGTGGTATCTTGACCATGATAAATGCCAATGTTCCTCTCGCTTCGATGTCTATCCATCTTACAAAGGCAATTGTGTCGGATTTCGCTGTGCCAAGACACTTTAAAAATTCATTAAAGATTATAGGACATATTAGACCTATAAGATATATAAGACTTATTACAACAGGAGGGAAATATCATAAAAACTCAAAATAACATTTATCCAAAATTAACAGATTTAATTGACCGCTCTACACTTAAAGATATTCAGGATAGTTTAGGGCAGACATTTGAAACAGGGGTGGTAATCATAGACCAAAGGGATAAGTTGCACCTTCACCCAAGCCAGACGAATAAACTTTGTCGACTTATTAAAAGTACGGAAGAAGGGAAGAAAAGATGCGATGAATTTTTGGCTAAAGTAAAAGGAATAAACGAATCCACAAGTTTGACTTGTCATGCCGGTCTTTCTTGTCTGGTTACGCCAATAATAGCAGGTGAAGTTCTAATTGGGTTGATAGTAGTAGAAGGGTTACTCACATCTTTCACAAAGGTATCTGCCAGGATTAAAAAATTATCCTCTGAATTAGGACTTGAGACATCCAAATTAACCTCTGCATTAAAAGAAATGAGTGTTATCTCTAAAAAAAATATTGTGGCTCGAGAAACTCATCTTTTCTCTATTGTCAATCTTATATCTAATCTATGTCATCAAAAACATCAATTAGACAAGAGAAATATAGAGATTTCAGGGTTATTTGAAATAAATAAAACTATTATTTCTACTATGGATTTAAGAAAGGTGCTTATGTCCATAGTCAAAGCCGCCGCCTCTACTATGGATGTCCCAAAATGCTCTATCAGGCTGTTAGATGAAAAAGGAAAAAACCTTGTGATGACTACTTCTATTGGATTAAGCAAGGAATATCTTAAAAAAACAGAGATACCGGTAGGAAAAAGTATTGTAGGGAAAGTAGTCAAGCAAAAAAAACCTATGTTTATCAGCAATATTGAAGAAGATAACCGACTTGAAGACCCAATTCGAGCTGGGAAAGAAGATATTGTCTCGTTACTTTCCGTCCCATTAGTCTTCCAGGATAGGGTTTTGGGGGCGATTACTATTTATTCAACAAAACCTCATAAATATAGTGAGGATGAAATAGCCTTGCTTTCTAATTTAGCCGACCAGGCCACTGTTGCTATTGAGAATATTCGACTATTTGTGTTAAGAAGGGAAGGAATGATTAGTATTAGCCGGTCATTATCCGAAACAATTGAAGCAAAGGATTCATACACAAGGGGACATTGCGAAAATGTTGCCCATTACGCCGTGGTTATTGCCAATAGATTAGGATTATCTGAAACCAATGTCCGAGAAATTTACTTAGCTGGTCTCTTCCATGATATAGGTAAAATTGGTGTCAGTGAAAATATACTTTTAAAACCAGGTGCATTAACCTTAGAGGAATTTAATGATATGAAAAAGCATCCGTCTATTAGTGTTAAAATCTTATCACCAATAGATTTTTCAGGAGAAATTATTTCTACTGTCCACCAACATCATGAACGAATAGATGGCAAAGGATACCCTAATGGTATTCCCGGTAAAGATATTACCGTAGATGCTCGTATAATAGAGATAGCAGATGCTTATGAGGCGATGACCTCGGATAGACCTTACCGTAAGGCATTATCCAAATCTAACGCTATCATGGAATTAAAAAGATGCTCCGGTATGCAATTCGACCCTAAAATAGTAGATGTATTTATTAAAATATTGGAGGAAGAAGAAAAAGAAGGAGAATAATTCACCGTCTTGGAAAAAGATAGATAGACTGAAGGCTGATTTTAACAAGAAAAAAGATTTCACGCCAAGACGCAAAGGAACGCAAAACACGCAAAGGGAAAAAGTAATGGGTCAGAAGGTGTGGAAAAATCTATTTTTCAACGATATTTAAAAAATTTCTGCCTGCAAATACTGAACTTACAAACTTTATTTTACCCTAATTTCAATTTTTTCACACCTTCTCAGTCTTTGGGGGAACAAGTCGGACAACCATAAAGGTTGTCCCTACGAATTCGTTACCTGTAGGGACAGGGCTTGTCCCTGTCCGAGATAGAGAACAAGTTTCCTCCCCAATAACTGACCGATTACGGGAAAAATTAAAAAAATATTAACAAATGACTATTTTTTTTAGTATAATCTATCTTAAACAAAAAATTATATTCTTTGCGAACTTGGCGAAAACTTCGCGGGCTTTGCGAGAAATAAAGATTTCACGCCAAGACGCAAAGGAACGCAAAGCACGCAAAGAGAAATTAAAAATAAAATATATTCTTTGCAAACTTGACGCCTTTGCGAGAAATATTCACGAACTTTGCGAGAAATAATTTCAAGAAGTTTTTAGGTTTTGTGGGAATTTTAGGTGGTTTGTGTTTACCATGTAATGGGTCAGTCTTCAGGGGGGAAACATGGAAAAATTTATCAAAAGGATTCAAGGGGTTAAGGGGTCGAGGGGTCAAGTGTAATAAGGAAAAACTCTTCACTTAAACCCTTGAACCCTCGAATCCTTGACCCCTTTTCTCCCCCCTGATAACTGACCCATTACGGGAAAAGTTTTTTATATGTTG
>JBDRHR010000085.1:0-16387 GCA_043816605.1 Nitrospirota bacterium | reverse complement strand
GGGAGAAAAGGGGTCCAGGATTCGAGGGTTCAAGGGTTCGAGTGTTTGTTTTTCCTTATTCCACTTGACCCCTTGAACCCTCGACCCCTTGAATCCTTTTGATAAATTTTTCCATGTTTCCCCTAATAACTGACCGATTACAGCATCTGGAGAAATTTATCAGGAAGGGCAAATATTTTGGACAAATTTGGGCACACCTCTCCTGCTATTACAAGATAAAAACATTCAGGCAATGGGGGGATGGATAATCTACATAATTCTTTATTCTTGCTTATTCAAGTTTTCCTTCAAACGGTGTAGCGTAAGGTTTCAGTAATTAGGTATCAACCTTCAACCCTAACCATCACCCTTCGACAAGCTCAGGGTGACACACATTGTTATGGTGCTCCTGTCGAATGTCATGGTGAGCCTGTCGAACCATTGTCTTAACTGATACCTGATTACTGAATGTTTACTGTATAGTTTTCATAAATTCTGCTTTCATTAATGTTTCCGGCACAAAATCACTCTTTACAGGTTCGGTTTCAACCATTAAACCTTTAGAGTCTAACTCAAGTTCAAAGTCTGGAATAGCAGTCTCTTTTCGTTTAAACTCTGAAAATAGCACAAAGAAGACTAAAAAACCCAACAAAGGAATCGTTCCCATAAAAACTACCATAGGTATTTTATTACAGACAAACAAAATAAACATTTCAATAAGAACCAATACTGTAATTCCAATAATGAAATAGGTAGTCCAAGAGATCGATTTAGGTTTTGAAAGTTCATCTATATTCTTTAATTCTTTAAGGTTATGATGAGCCCGGGCATAAGCAGAATCTAATTTTATTGCCTGCTCAAATTCTGCCTTTGCCTCCTCAATCATCTTTAATTTAGCTAATACAAATCCTAAATTATTATGCACCACCGGGATATGGAAATCAATTTCTATTGCCTGTTTATATTCTTTCTTTGCCTCTTCATATAGGCATTGTTCAACATATAAATTTCCTAAATTAATATACGCTTCTTTTAAATTTGGGTCTAATTTTTTCGCCTCATTATATTCCATTTCTGCCTCATCAGACCGCTTTAAATCCTCTAATAATTTACCGAGATTAAGATAGGCAATAGCTAAATAAGGTGAGGTGGTAGGTAATTTTTTAATTGCATCTCGAAATGTATTTTCTGCCTCCTCATATTTCCTTAATTTACTTAATGTAATTCCTAAATTATTTTGAGCTAAATCAATCTGTGGGACTAATTCTATCGCCTTTTTATATGACTTTTCAGCCTCTTTGAATCGATTCATCTTCCCCAAAATAACCCCGTAATCATAATGGGCAATAAACAATTCCGGGGCAATGCGGATAGCCCGCCTGAATTCTTTTTCTGCCTCATCATAAGTCCCTTCATTGGCTAATGAAACCCCTAAGTTAATGTGTGTGAATGGGCTAACAGCCTCATCCTGAGTTAAAACTTCTTCCTTCATTTTTTACTCACCTCCTGAAATTCAATTATCAATTATTAATTTTTCCGGTAGATTAATCTTTTCCAGTCGCTGCTGGATGAGTTTTTTATCTGGTAATTTGGTCTCATAGGCAGAAATCTTTATAGGTTTATCGTTTTTCCCAAGAGTCAAGCGAACAACACTATCTTTCTTTGAACGGCAGAGAATTAAGCCGATTGATGGATTTTCATCAGGGAGTTTTATTAGTTCATCAAGGGCACCAAGATAAAATTGCATCTTACCTACATATTCTGGTTTGAATGCACCTATTTTTAATTCAATCGGGATAAGACATTTAAGTTCGCGGTGAAAAAAGAGCAAGTCAATTCTGAATTCTTCACCATCTACTACCAATGGATATTCTTCACCGACAAAAGATAGATTTTTGCCAAATTCCAGGAAGAAATTCCGCAGATTGTCAAGAATTGCTTTACGGAGTTCTTTTTCAGAAAAAGTCTCTGAAAGTTCTAAGAATTCTAAGACATATTCGTCCTTCAGGTGGCGATGAATATCATCTAAAGGAATAGCAAGTTTATCCTGCTCTATTTTCATTAGTTTATCTATATCCTGGGACAACATAAACCTTTCAAAATAGGCAGAGTCAATCTGACGCTGGAGTTCTCTCTTGCTCCATCGTTCCTTTAGGCACATTTTGATATAAAACTCTTTTTCTTCTATTGTTTTTGTATAATTAAGCAGGATTAAATTATTTGTCCAATTGATTTCTGCGACCAGTGGTCGCAGTTTTGGAAAATCTCGGTAAGTCAGATAGAATCTTTTGCAATCCCAAAGGTTTCTTGCTGAAAACCCACTCATATCAGGATACTTCATTCTCAAATCCTGTGATAGTTTTTCAACTACTCCATCACCCCATTTGCCCTTTTCTTGAAGATGGACAATGGTCTCGCCAATAAACCAGTAAAGCTCAATCAATAATTTATTTACCGTAGTGATGGCTTTATGCTTACTTTCTTCAATTCTATTTATGATAGAAGAAAGTGAATTTTCGTAATCTTGCGTCTGCTTTTGAACAATATCTGTTTTTTCCATCTTCAATGATTCTCCTTACCCTTTTAAAACGGCAATTCGCTCATCGCAAAAATAGGCAATAAAATAGATATAAAAATAAAGGCGACGAAGATACCCATACATAAGATTATACAAGGCTCTACTAAAGCAATCAATGCCCTTAAAGAATTTTTGATTTTAATTTCATAGGTATCTGCCACCTTGTTTAACATATCCTCTAAATTACCTGTTTCTTCACCGCAGGCAACCATATAAACCAAAAGGTCAGGGAACACCCCACTTGCTCGCAGAGGTGTAGCTATTTTTTCCCCTTCTTTTATGCTCCCCTGAATCTCACCGATACTTTTTGAAATAACCGCATTACCAACCGCCTCTTTGACAATAAGTAAGGATGGGAGTAATGCAACCCCTCCTTTTAATAAAGTACTAAGACTTTTGCTAAATCTATTTATGACTATCATTTCTACTAAAGAACCTAATACCGGTATCTTTAATTTGAATTTGTCAAAGCAATAGCGACCTTTCTCAGTTTTTATATACCCCCTCATTCCAATGATAAAAATTATTCCTACCCCTAAAATTACCCACCACCAACCAACTATAAATTTACTGATAGTGATAAATACAAGGGTAATTAAAGGCAGACTCTGCCCCATATCCTCAAATATAACCATAAATTTGGGGATAACAACTGTAAGAATAATAGTAATTGCCATAAGACCAAAAAAGACTAAAATACAAGGATAAACCATCATTGACCTGATATATTCCTTAAAATCCTCATCTCGCCCCGAAAAATCTGCTAATCTATCTAAAATCAACTCTAATGCCCCACTTAACTCCCCTACCTTGACCATATTAATATAAAGTGGCGAGAAAACCTTTGGATGATTAGCCAGGGCATTTGAAAAGGTACTCCCTCTTTCTATTTCTGCTCTTATTTCATAGATAGCCGTTTTAAATTTTTGATTTTTAGTCAACTTTTCTAACACATCCAAACTCTTATTCAAGGGCATCCCGGCATCAAGTAAATTTGATAATTGTTGTGTAAAGGCAAGTGTATCTTTAGATTTTACCTGCCTGAAAAATCCACTGATGCCTTTTTTTAAAATCTCTTCTTTGACTTCTATAGGTATAAGATTTTGTTTCCTTAATTTCTCAACAATTTGTTCAGATTTATCTCCCTCTAATATCCCTTGTAAAATTTTACCTTCCTGATTAGAGGCTTTATAAGTAAATCGTGGCATTTATATTTTCCTTTCAATAGCCAAAAAGTTAGAAAGTTAAAAGTTATAAAGTTATAAAGTTGAAAGTCAAATTTCTAATTTCTAACTTTCAACTTTATAACTTTTAACTTTCTAACTATCTAAACAGTTACAATATAACCTAAATAAATCAATCTGTCAACAAAAAAATTTTATTGACAAAAATAGAACTGTGTGATAAAATATTTTCTCACATAGTTGAGGTAATAAATTATGACAGAATGTAAATGTAAACAAGAATTAAATATAGTGGTGTTTTCGCAAGAGCAATTGGTTCAGATAGATGGGATAATTGAAAAGTATGGTGCGAAACCAAATTATCTTATACCTGTGTTAAAAGAGACACAAGAATTATTTGGATACCTACCTGCTCAACTTCAACGCCATATTGCCGGAGGACTCAATCTTAATCCAAGCCAGGTATTTGGTGTCATCACTTTTTATGAGTTTTTTAATATTATTCCAAGGGGTAAATATCTAATCAGGGTTTGTCTGGGCACTGCCTGTTATGTTAAAGGTGCACCTGATATTGTGACCAAGATAACATCTGAGTTGGGAATCAAGCCTGGCGAAACTACACAAGACAGGAAATTTACATTTGAGACAGTTCGTTGTATCGGCACTTGTGGACTTGCCCCAGCAATGGTAGTAGACAATGATGTCCACGGGTTAGTAACCCCCGGAAAGATAATGGATATTTTGAAAGGGTATGAATAATAGACTATAGACATTAGACTATAGACAATAGACTTAGGAAAAGAAAATATGGGAAACATGAGATGTCTCCCCTATTTCCCCTTATTTCTATTCCTATTTCTCCTGTCTAAAGTCTAATGTCTAATGTCCAGTGTCTGAATTGCTGTAAAGGAGTAAAAGATGCCAAGATTGACGGTAGAAGACTTAAAAAGGATTAAAGAGGAGCATAAGGCCACAACTACCTTAAGAGAGGGTGGCTATAAGGCTAAAGTGACTATCCATATGGGCACCTGTGGGATTGCCTCAGGGGCAAGGAAGGCTATGACTGCCTTGATGGATGAGGTAACAAGAAAGAACATAAAGGATATTATTGTTACTACCTCTGGTTGTGCAGGTCTGTGTAGTCGTGAACCAATGGCTACGGTTGAATTAGCAGGAAAGACACCGGTAAAATATGTTGATCTTGATTCCGACAAAATAATCAAGATATTAGATCAACATGTCCTTGGCGGTAAGATTGTAGAAGAGTACGCCTTAGTGAGGGGAAGTGAGACAACTTATTAGCCACGGATAAACACGGATAATACTTTTAATTATCTTCATCCGTGATAATCCGTGGCTAATTTACCAAGAGGTATAAGATGGAACAATATCGGGCAAATATTCTAATCTGTGCAGGCACTGGTTGTGTGGCCAGTGGCTCATTAAAGGTAAAACAGGCCTTAGAGGAAGAACTTAAAAAGCTGAATCTGCAGGATGAGATCAAGATAATCCTGACCGGTTGTAATGGTTTTTGTGCCAAGGGACCACTGCTGGTCGTCTATCCTGAAGGGATATTTTATCAAGGACTTAAACCCGAAAATATACCATTTTTAGTAGAAGAGCATTTCTTAAAGGGACGACCTGTTAAGGATTTGATGTACACCCCTCCAGCAGAAAAAGAAGTTATTCCCCTGATAAGTGATATTCCGTTTTTCAAACATCAAGTATTACGTGCTTTACGAAATCGTGGATTGATTGATGCAGAGAAGATTGATGAATATATTGCACGAGATGGATATTTAGGCGCAGCTAAGGCATTACTTGAGATGACTCCTGAAGAAATAATACGGGTAATGAAGGATTCCGGCTTGCGTGGCAGAGGTGGTGCAGGATTTCCTACGGGTTTAAAATGGGAATTTTGCTATAAAGCCAAAGGCGATGTTAAATATATCCTGTGCAATGGCGATGAAGGAGACCCGGGGGCATTTATGGATAGGTCGATTTTAGAGGCTGACCCACACGCCGTCTTAGAAGGAATGGTTATTGGGGCTAAGGCAATTGGTGCACACCAGGGTTATATCTATGTTCGGGCAGAATATCCCTTAGCTGTCAAGAGATTAGAGATTGCCATTGCTCAGGCAAAGGAGTATGGATTATTAGGAAAAAACATCCTGAACGCAGGTTTTGATTTTGATGTGGAAATATATCAAGGTGCAGGTGCCTTTGTCTGTGGTGAAGAAACTGCCCTAATGACATCAATTGAAGGAAAGCGTGGTATGCCTCGTCCAAGACCACCATTTCCTGCCCATAAAGGGCTCTGGCAAAAACCATCTGTCTTGAATAATGTGGAGACACTTGCCAATATACCTCAAATCATTCTTAATGGTGGAAAATGGTACGCCAACCTCGGAACTGAAAAGAGTAAAGGCACTAAGGTCTTTGCCTTAACCGGAGCAATTAATAACATTGGCTTAATTGAAGTCCCTATGGGAATTCCTTTGCGACAGATTATCTACGATATTGGTGGCGGAATACCAAATAAACGTAAATTTAAGGCAGTGCAAATGGGCGGTCCTTCTGGTGGCTGTATCCCAGAAGGTCTTTTAGATACCCCGGTGGATTATGAATCCATTACCCAAACAGGGGCTATCATGGGTTCTGGCGGTATGGTGGTTATGGATGAAACCACCTGTATGGTTGGAATTGCAAAATTCTTCCTCGAATTCACCCAGGATGAATCTTGTGGCAAATGTATTCCCTGTCGTGTAGGAACTAATGTAATGCTTAATAAATTAGAGGATATTTGTGCTGGAAAAGGTCAGGAAGGGGATATTGAACTATTACTGGATTTAGCCGAAGATATTAAAAATACGGCATTATGTGGTTTAGGACAGACCGCCCCTAATCCTGTATTAACTACGATTAAATATTTTCGTGATGAGTATGAGGCACATATTAAAGAAAAACGCTGCCCGGCTCATTCCTGTCTGGCTTTATTAAAGTTTGAAGTAAATCCGGAATTGTGCAAAATGTGTGGTGTGTGTGCAAAAGCCTGCCCGACAGAAGCGATTAAATGGGAAAAGAAGCAGGTGGCAGTGATAGATAAAGAAAAATGTGTTCGTTGTAAAACCTGTGTTACCAGTTGTCGGTTTATGGCTATTGAGTAATGGAGTCAGGATAAAGACAGAGGCGGGGTCAAACAGGGGTCAGGGTCGAACAGAGGTCAGGGTCGTACCTTGAATGTGGAATGCAAAGGTAAAAGGTGATTAAAGATGATAGAGGTAAAAGAACAAGTTATACAAATGGTTCAATCTCTCCCTGAAAATGTTACAGTTGACGATGTTATGCATGAGTTGTATTTCAAGATGCAAGTTGATGCCGGATTAAAAGAGTTAGATGAAGGGAAAGGGATACCACACGAAGAGGTAGAAGAAAGGATGTCTAAATGGCTTACAAAATAAGATGGTCTCCGCGTGCGGCTTCTAATCTTGAAGAAATTTGTAATTATATTGGGAGAGATTCTGTATATTACGCTGGTCTATTTGCAAAACAAATAAATGCTGTTATCAAATCTATTCCACAATTTCCTGAAGCTGGGCGAATTGTTCCAGAATATGGAGATAAAAATTTACGAGAAAGGATTTATGGAAATTACAGGATAGTTTATCGTCTTAAAGGAGATATTGTTGAAATAGTTACAATATCACATGGAGCAAGAATATTAGATGTGGGTAATATTAGGTGAGCAGTCACAACCTCGCCTAATAGCCAGTTTACGGTAGTGGAGTGGTCCGTTAGTAATTAAAAAACTTGTGAAGGAGATGAAAGAATGATAACTCTAACCATTGATGGTAAAGAGGTGCAAGTAGAGCAGGAAGCAACTATTTTAGATGCTTGCCAAAAAGCAGGAGCAAATGTGCCTACACTTTGCCATGAGAGAAAACTTTTATCCTTTGGTGCCTGTCGAATCTGCCTTGTAGAGGTAGAAGGGACCAGGACAAAGTTTACCCCTTCCTGCACTACCCCTGCCACTGATGGGATGAAGGTCAACACAATGACTGATGCCCTGATTAAGGCACGCAAGACTATCTTAGAACTCTTGCTAATCAACCATCCGCTTGACTGCCCTATTTGTGATAAGGCTGGAGAATGTAGTTTGCAAGATTTAGTCTATGAATATGGGGTAACTGAGAATAGGTTCAAAGGGATAAAATTTACTCTACCTGTTGACTATAGCAGTCCTCTGATTGAAAGAAACCTCAACCGATGTATCCTTTGCGGCAAATGTGCCCGTATTTGTGATGAGTTGCAAGGTGTATCTGAAATCTCTTTTATTAATCGTGGGATGAGAACTAAGATTGGAACAGATTTTGATAGACCACTAAATTGTGAATTCTGTGGGCAATGTATCTCTGTCTGTCCTGTAGGTGCATTGACATCAAAACTGTTTAAGTATAAAGCCCGACTCTGGGAATTAGAACATATTCCTACAATATGTCCTTATTGTTCTAATGGATGTTCTTTGATACTGGGCATTAAGGATAATCAGATAAAAATAGTAACCGGCAATGATAATATTGGAATAAACGAAGGAAACCTCTGTGCTAAGGGAAGGTTTGGGTATGAATTTGTAAATAGTCCGCAGAGATTGAAAAAGCCATTGGTAAAAAAGGATGGTCGGTTTGAAGAGACAGATTGGGATGAGGCATTGGGGCTTGTTGTTACTAAGTTTAATGAAATAAAGACTGCCTCCGGTGCAGACTCTATCGGTGCCCTTGGTTCTGCTCGACTGACAAATGAGGAGCTATACCTGTTCCAACGGCTTGTCCGTCAGGGGCTCGGGACAAATAACATTGACCATGGTGGCGGTTACAGTTACCAGGGATTAATAGGACTAAAGGAATCTCTGGGGTATCCTGCATCCACTAACTTCATCCATAAGATAAGAGGGGCAAAGGCTATCTTCCTTTTGCGAGCTGACCTGAGTGAAACACATCCCAATATAAAAATCGAGGTAAATTTAGCCATTAATCGTAACGAGGCAAAATTAATAGTTGCTGATAATAAAAGGACAAAACTTAGTTCCCATGCGGAGAGTAACCTTATTTATAAACCAGGCACAGATCTGACTTTAATTAATGGGATGCTCAACCTATTAATTACGAATGACCTCATCAACAAAGAATTTATTCAGGAAAAGACAGATGGGTTTGCTCAACTAAAATCCTGCGTGAAAAAATATACACCGGAATATGTCGAAAAGGTATGTGGTGTTTCTAAAGAAGACCTCGAGTTAGCCGCCAAAATTTATGGAGAAACAGAAAAGGCATGTATCATCGTTGTCACAGGTATGAGCCTGTGTGGAAATGACCGTGCTCTTGCTCATGCAGTAAGTAATCTGGCGTTACTTACCGGCAATATTGGCAAGGAATCGTGTGGGGTGTATATCCTGCCGGAGAAGAATAATTCACAGGGAGCACTTGATATGGGGACAGTCCCGGGGTTCTTGCCCGGGTATATGCCTGTGGATAAGCCAGGGCTTGGGGCTATGAAGATGCTTGAGCCGGGCAAGTTAAAGGGAATGTTCATTGCCGGTGAAAATCCGGTGAGTACATATCCTTTACCCGATGTTCAGAAAGCCCTTGAATCGTTAGAATTCCTTGTTGTCCAAGATATGTTTATGACACCAACCGCAGAATTAGCCGATGTAATCTTGCCGGTATGTAGTTTTGCTGAAAAAGATGGAAGTTATACCAACCTTGAAAAAAGGGTACAAAAGTTGAGAAAGGCACTACCCTGCCATGGTGCAACCAAACCTGATTTAGAGATATTTATTGATTTATGTCAGCGGATGGGATGTCCTGCCTCCTCAGATGTAGAGAAGGAGGTAGCCAATATCTATGAGGGTGATAATAAACCTTGGAGTAATAATAATTGGAAGGCAAAGTTTATTCCCGTTGAATCGGATGAGATCAAGGAGGTAGCACCTCTGGCAGTTGATAAAAATGAGTTATTGCTTGTCTCAACCGGGTCACACTTTTATTCCGGCTCATTTGGTGCCTGGAGCCCACAGTTGCTTGAGATAAAAGGTGAGGCTTGTGTTGAGGTAAATTCAAAAGATGCAAAGAAAATAGGGATAGACGATGGAGAGCAGGTTAAAATAAGTTCTAAAAATGCTACAATCGAGTTAAAGGCAAAGATAAGTAATAATATTCCTGAAGGAGTAGCCGTAGTTGAGACTTATCTACGAGGCAAGCCTCCTTTGCTTAATGTTATGGTTTTATTTGGTAAGGAAATGATGCCTGTTAAAGGGAAAATAGAGAAAATGTGATGTTTTATTCCCCCTTTGAAGGGGGTTAGGGGGATGTAATTCTTGCCCAATCAAAAAAATTACCCCCCGTAACTGAAGGATTACCTACCTGAATAATTACTAAAATGTAAATGTTACCCCAAATCTTGCCTCATAGCCATAAAAATCCTTATCCTTTTCTAATTTATTCTGGGTATAACCTAATTTACCTCCTAATGTACTCGTAACATTCTTTTGTAAATCATAAGTTCCGCTCATATCAACAGAATAGGCATTTAGGTTTTTTGTAATTCTGTTATCCGCTCCTTGTTTCTGCAAATCAATCTTAAGGATGGTGGTAGTTTTGAGTCTTCGTTGCAGGGTAATTTTGCGTCCAAATGGAAGCTTAACCGGGCGAGGTTTGTTAATATCCTGATTTATCTGGAAACTCGGGGTAGTATTTACCGTCCAATCCTTCAACCCGCCCGGTTTCTTTGTATTAGAATTTTGATGGGATAAGGTGAAGATGGTATCTAATCCCTCTTTCCATTTGCGGTTCCAGGTTAAGGATGGGTTAAGGTCTGTTTTAATCGTTGTCTGGTTTGATTCTGTTTTGGTCCAGGTATATTTGGTATTAAAATATGTCTTGTCTGAAGATGATGTGCCTAATAATTTATTATATCTCGGTAATACCGTTAATAAATTAATTCCTGTCTCTGTAACATAAGAATCGGTTAATGTCTTAGATAAGGAACTTTGGTTTTGAGTTTTGTCATCGGTGCGGGTATAGGTAAGTGATGTCTTTTCCACTGGTTTCCATTTAGGATACCAATTGCTTCTTAGTTCATATTTTCGTTTGTTGCAGGCAGATGTTCTTTCTCCAAATGATGGATATTGATCTGTTTTTGGTCCTTCTCCTTTGAGTAACTGCCCTTGATAATAATCCTTATAAATCCTTTTTATACAGTCTAATGAGCCTAATTCTGTAGAAATATTGTTATAATTAGCCGTAACATCAAGGCTAAACTCAGGGGTAAAGGTAAGAAGTTTATATCGAGGCCAATGTCCTGCTTTAGGAAACCATTCAAAAGGATTAAGGGCTGACTCAGTTGTAACCCCAAAATGAGCAGTAGTATTAATATCCTTTGCCCTATTAGTCGCTGTCCCTTTGTATGACTCTACATATTTCATCCCGGTATCAAATCGAGGGCTAACAAAAGGAACACCACTATATACTACCCGATTAAATGACTGTTCAAGTGTTCTTGAGGTAAGATAATATTGGGTATCATCCTGAGCGATATTGTGTGTCTTTTTACTTGTCTGAGCCATTTTAAGCGTCGAGGCTCCCTTTAATGTCTTTATGGGGGTGAATTTCAAATCCACTGTCTCGTCTTGTGTTCTGGTGAATATCCGTTCATTCTTTGTAATTTCTACCTGATAATCCTTTTTTGCCCAATCCTCGCTATGTTTATAGGTGGACGAAAGAGAAAGGTCTTCACCTGTTGGTATCCATTTAAATACCTTTTTAGGAAAGGTATAATTATAAACATAACTTGTATCTCCATGTAGATTTTCATAAATCTCGTTTTCTTCTTTATTTCGTCTGGCGGTATCAATTATTCTGCGGTCAGCCCAGGAGTTAATAGTAATATCAGGGAATTTGGGTAGCTTTTTAATCAATTGTTTGAGCTTGAGTGCGGTAGTTACCTTTTGGTATTTTTCAGAGGTCTGCCCGGAATTATCATTAAGAAGATTTGTGCCTTTAGTTGGGTCAAGTTCACTAATATTTTTATACCATTGATAGTTAATGGGCAAGAAATTTATTTTAGTAAAATTAAGCGCAATGTCCTGCCTTTTTGTATCATTATTTAGAGGTGCCCGACCAAGACATTCAAACTCACCATCTATGAGCTTCTCACTCCAATCAAGGGTAAGGTAATCCTTAAATTTAGTATTAACGGCAATTTTTCTTGCCAATCCTTCTGTCTCTCGAGATTCAGCTAAATGAATATCATTAACATAAATTTCACCTCCGATTGATTGAGTTGTGGAGGTATTTTCAACCCCAACACTTATCCATTGAATATTGTCAAAATTAGGGCTGGATTTAGCCTCATAACTAAAATAACCAAAGGGTTGAGCATAATTATAAGGAGGGGTAGTTGAACCATTTCTTTTTCCTTCCTCAATCTGCTTAATCAATTCATTCTTAAAATCATCCAAATCGACACTTATTAGTTGCCAGCCGGAGCCAGAGAAGAAGTTAATCGGCAGTGTATATCCAAAGTAATTATTTTCATTCAGACCAAATCTAATAAAGAATTTTCCACCTTCGTTATTACCATAAACCCAGAATTTAAGATACTTATAGTCATTATAATTTTGCTGGGTATGAAATGTCCGGTAGGTAGAACCTTTGGTGGAAATAGTTGTTGTTCCAGTGGTAGTTCCCACGGAGAAAGTGCCCATAGTAGCCGTTCCTAACTCATATTGCAGGACCAACGCCTCTTCCCTCTTCATCTCCTCATCCGGGTAGAGTTTTTTATAATCCGAGTTGTCTCTAAGGGATGAATAATCATCATCCTCAGCATTTTTGGAGCTAACGGTGAATGTTCCTTTGCCTGCTGGAGTAACCGTTCCAATTATCCAGCGACCACTACCCACCAGGGCAATACCACCTATCGCGATTTCACCGGTAGAGGAACCGGGCGTACCTTTTAATCGTAATCTAATCTGTTTAATGCCATCCCATCCCAGTGTAGATGAGCCTTTTTCTGCCTTTGATAAAGGAATAGACCAGAGCTGCCAATCATCTATCTGACTTTTAATACTAACCGTCCCTTCGTTAAATTTTTTAAATTCAAGGACAAAACAATTCTCCTGGGTAGTTAAAACGCCGTTTCCATCTAAATCTTCGGTATCAAGTTGATCATTCTCTGCTCCGACTTGTGTTGTTGTCCCATCCCGATAAATGAATGTCCAACCTTTATTCTTATCAGTTATAGTATCTTCTTTTTTAGGTGTCGTCCCCCCGCTTTCATCAGCATCTTCTGAAACCTCCCCTAAATCAATATATAATTCGTCCATTTTTTCAATGTCCCGGTCACGCAGCCAGATTTCTAAGTGTGTATAGTTCGTGAAATTAGGTAGGTCGGATAGTGGGTTGGATAAAGGTTGCACTATAGAAATCCATGAATCAGTTCCGAAATCCGTATAAGCAAGTCTTAATACATTTTCTTTCACAGTATCACCTTCTTCCCATTTCACATCCTCTTTGTAATCATAGGGACCGGATATTGCTGTTATATTGGTAGGCTCAGGAGGGAAAGTCATCAAACTACCATTAGTCTCTTTGCAGTAGTATAGTTTAGCTCTTTGCGAATTAGACCCAGGCAGACTACCTAATTGCCAGTTATTTTCACTCATGGTGATTTCTCTTGCATCTTCAACCCCTTCCATAGAGTCAATAATAGCCGAGCCAAAACTATTTTTATTTTTGAATGATTTAGCTACTTCACCCGTAATAGTTATATCCACAGGTAAATTATTCTCAAGATTAAACAGGTCTTTTAAGACAGGGCTAAGTTTAACAGAGGTATTCATACCTATTACCTGTAAATTTCCAAGCATGGGGTCATCAGCCTTAGGTATCTTTTTTAGATTAGGTGCACCTTCATAAAGAAAGGTAGAACCAATTAAAAAATTAGTGTTTGGTGTCCATTCACCCCGGAGGCCGGCTACTGTTTTCTGGTATTTTGTGCCTATAAAAGGCGTATATTCATAATCTATCTTAATGGTAGTCCCTGCTGTGATAATTATCTGTGGCATAAAGGTTAAAAAGCCTGTATCATAGTCGATGAAATAATCCGTATCCTTGGTTAATAACTTTCCATCAACATATACCTGCTCACTTCCCGGAACAATATTCAAATAGCCTAAGGTATAATTATTTACCTTTGTCGTATAACTTCCAATGATGGTGTATTTAGACACAGGGGTATCATAGGAAATAGATAGTGTCCCCAGGTCATCTTCTAGGGTATGGGTACCATTCAGGAAAGGGTTATATTTTTTAGATTCCGTTCCTGTGAGATTAAATGGGGTTGGGTCCGGGAATCTTATAATACCTTTAGCATAATCAACAATATAATTTTTGTAATTATCAACATTCCCATCATTATCATTGTCTAATCCAAAAATATGTAAATAGGAATAATTGGTATTCTCATAAGAATCTTTTTCAGCCTTATCTATAATCTTTAATTTAAGGGGGGTATCCGTAGGAATATCGTTGCCGATATCATAGTAATTTTTCTGCTCAAATATATCGTATTCTGTCCATCCCGATTCTGCCCCTTGTTCAATCATCAATATGGTCCCGGGTTTTTTTGTATTGTTTAAATATCCATTGGGGAAATAGTTATTCCCGCTTTTAAAAACTACACCAACGACATAATTGCTACCAATACTTCGTTTAAAGGTAAGAATTCCAGTACCTTTATCAAATATGTAATCTGTGCCCTCATCTTGGAGATCAAATCTTGCTCCACCTTTCTCCTGCTCCCATCCGTAGGTTTTAGTTCCAATTCCAGAGATATAAACTTCGGCTGTAATAGGGTTATTAATATATTTAGGGGTATTGTTATTATCGCCGTTTTGATCATCAATGTATACCGCCGTTAATTCAAGAGGTATTTCGGGTTGAATGCTTTGGCCTTTAACCCATTGCTGTGGTAGGAGAGAGTAATATGTTCGTCGAGTATATGAGATATCTGCCCGGTTAACATCGACAATCTTTTTATCTCCTTTAAATTCTTTGCTTACCCTGAGTCCTTTACTTCTGCTGGCAATACCCCATAATTTAATTTTATTACCGACCTTTGCCTCAGCACTGACACCAAACACCTGACTATTATATCCCACAAATTCTGTTCCCGGGGCGGTAAATTGCACATCGCCAAATTTTACATTTTGAACTATCTCTTTTTGGTCACCTTGATAATTTATAGAAAAAACCTGTTTTTTGCTGGAATCAATATCACTATAATCAACATTGACATTAATTTTCTCCTTTACCACTCCTTTAAGTTTGACGGTTAATTCCTGGTGTATATTAATCCCGGAGGTAAATCCGCCGCCAGGACTTTCCTTATTTTTACGCCGTTTAGAGTCAAGAAATTGAGCATCTCCTGCCTTTATATCAATTATTTTTGTTCCATCAATCGTTAATCTTGAACCTGCAGGTAATTCCCGGTCAAGAACTTTATCTAAATCAACCTCTTTATATTCAGCTAATTTTTCCTCCTCCTTCTTTCTTTTCTCTTCCTCTATTTCTTTCTTTTTTGCCTCTTCGAGTTCCTTTCCTCTAAGTTTTCCAGCCTCTTTCTTTTGCTTATCCTCCCATTCCTCGAGCTTTCTTTCTTGTTCAGCCTTTTGTCTGATTTCAATTTCAGCCTTTCTTTGAGCCTCTAAAATCTTCTTCTGATCTTCCTCTTTGAACCGTTTTTCCTCCTCTATCTTTTCAGCGGCTAAAATTTTATTCTTTTCCTCTTCCTCTTTCTTTTGTTTTCTTCCGGCAAGTTCCTGTTCAATCTCCTCATCTATCAAATCCATCTTTTCCTCAAATTTTTCCTTTTCTTCTTTGGCTATTTTTACCTTTAATTCCGTAATTTTTGCCTCTTCCTCCTCAACAAGTTTTTGCTTTTCAAGGAGGATTCTGGCTTTTCTTTCTTCCAATTCCTTTTTCTCAAGTCGAGCAGATTTCTCTATTTCGCGTTGAATCTCATGATAAAGGTCTTCATCAAACCCTAATTTAATTTCATAAGGTATAACTACCTGGAAATGGACTTCAATTGCCTCTACTTTTTCTTCTTCTTTTTCTTGAGAGATGGGTTTAAGCAGACTGGTATTTCCTTGAGATAAAGATTGATATGGAGAGGTAAAGGCTTTTTTGACAGGGGTAGTTTTAGTATAAGAAGGCGTAGGTTTGACAGAAGGTGTTATCCTTTCCTTGTCTATGACTAAATTTCCTTCTAAGAGCACACCGGCCCAGACATTAAGTGGTATAAACAGGATTAAAAATAAATATCGCTTAATCATTAACATAATTCCCCTATTAAGTTATTATACCATAGAGTTTAATTAAATGCAAGCATTTTTTGTGAAATGGGGTAATCGGTCAGTTACGCGTGGGAGAACAACCCCCTAACCCCCTTTTTAAGCTTAGCATATCCCACATCTTTTGCTGGATAATTTAGGCTGATAGTTATTTCCCAATTCCCTTTGTAACCGTTCAGCCAGTTGAAGATTTCGTATTGTGAACAACTGTAAACTGTAAAATAAATAATGAAAAAT
>JBDRHR010000084.1:0-2308 GCA_043816605.1 Nitrospirota bacterium | reverse complement strand
GCTCTTTCATTTTACATTTTTCATTTTACAATACCCATTTTACAGTTTTTATCCCATATTTTTCAATGGACTGAACGCTTATTTCCCCTTTAAGTCACTACCTTAAATTGTCCAGCAATATTTGTGGGTAAAGATAAGCTTTTTTAAGGGGGAATATGGCACAACCTCGTTTTATTCCCCCTTAAAAAAGGGGGTTAGGGGGTTGTTCTTCTTGTCCGGTCAAAAAATAACCCCGAGTAACTGACCGATTACTTCAAAAGGCACTACACATCATACAACCTGCTGTATAATCCCTTCTGTTTTAAGAGTTCATAATGTGTCCCTGATTCAACTATCCTGCCTTTATCCACCACCGCAATTTTATCGGCATTAATAACCGTAGAGAGGCGATGGGCGATGACAATCGTTGTCTGATGCCGCATAATTTCAGTTAATGATGCATGGATTAATGTTTCAGACTCAGAATCTAAAGAAGAGGTTGCCTCGTCTAAGATTAATATTTTTGGCTTACGAATAATAGCCCTGGCAATAGCCAGTCGTTGTCTTTGACCACCTGATAGTTTTACCCCATGTTCACCTACTTGTGTTTCATAACTCTCAGGCAGATTAGTGATAAATTCATGGGCATTAGCCGCCTTAGCCGCTTCAACTATCTCATCAAAACCGGCATCAATCTTACCATAAGCGATATTTTCCTTCACTGTCCCGCTAAATAAAATAATATCCTGCGGCACTATCCCTATTTGTCGCCTGATGCTTTGAGTTTTAATCTCCCTGACATCATATCCGTCTATCAGGACCTTGCCGGAATCAGGGTCATAAAGCCTTGGGATGAGATTAACAATAGTCGTCTTCCCATTACCGGAAGGACCTACGAGGGCTAATATCTCTCCCTGATTAACCTCTAAATTAATTCCTTTCAGGATTAATTCATCATCGTAGCTAAAACAGACATCAATAAATTCTACCTTACCCAAAATAACGGGTAATTCCTTTGCTTGAGGATGTTCTGTAAATTTAATCTCTGTATCAATTACCTCAAATACCCGTTCAGATGCCGCCAGAGCCTGTTGAATGACCAAATTTAACTCTATCAATTTCTTAAGAGGGGAAGACATAGCGGCTAAATAAAGTCCAAAAGCAATTAAATCCGCTACGGTTAAAATACCTTTTAGTACCTGATATGCACCAAACCAGATAATTGCAATTGTGCCGGCGGTACTAAAAAGATGCACTAATGGAGTAGATGCAGCGGTGATTTTTACCCTTTTTAGAAATGCCTTAAAATATCTCTTGTTCACCTCATTAAATTTGTCTTTTTCGTATGACTCCATCCCAAATACCTTGACCACATGAATACCGGAAATAACCTCTTGTAGGGTAGACGATACATCAGCTATCCTACCTTGAATTTTAAGGGTTGTTTTCTTCATCTTTTTGCCTAATATAAAGATAGAAAGGGCAATAAACGGTACTACAACAAGAACCAAAAGAGCCAATTGCCAATTAAGATAAAACGCAATGCAAACCGCACCTAATAAAACTAAAGGCTCCTTAGTCATGCTAATCACACCAAAAACAATGAAATTCTCTAATAAAAACACATCATTGATAATCCGGGACATTATTTGGCCTGTCTGGGTATTTTTATAGAATTTTAAAGGTAGAAACATAATGTGTTCAAATATCTCATTGCGAAGGGTATAAATCATCTTTTGACCAATATAACTCATAAGGAAGTTTTGTCCATATTGAGCTATTGCCCAGATAACAACAGTAACAAGAGCCGCTATCATCGTCAAGTTTAATTGCAAAATGTTATGTGTAGATAGGGCATTAGCGAGGACAACCTTGATAAACCAGGGTAGGGCTAAGGTAGTAACGGCCACAATAAGCATGCAAATTATGGCGGCGACTAAATATTGCTTGTATGGAACTACATATTTAATTAAGCGTTTATATAAAGACATTTTTGTCTATTCCTCCAATGTAAGCATTCAGTTATCAACTGTCAGGTATCAGCTTTCAACTCTAACCATCAGATTTTAAGACAATTCCGTAGGGTATTGGTTACCGGTAAACACCCTTCGACAGGCTCAGGGTGACAGTGTTGTCATGGTGAGCCTGTCGAACCATTATCTTACCTGATACCTGACAACTGAATGCTTACCCAATACTGTTCGGAATGATTCTTGCTTATGCAATTAATAATGTCATGCCTTCGGCATTTTATTGTTTTGTTTGCTTCATGGCTATAATAATTACACCCCTTCGGGGTTGTGAAATGTTTATCCTTGCTGGTGGCTAT
>JBDRHR010000083.1:0-15589 GCA_043816605.1 Nitrospirota bacterium | reverse complement strand
TACAGTTGTTCACAATACGAAATCTTCAACTGGCTGAACGGTTACAAAGGGAATTGGGAAATAACTATCAGCCTAAATTGTCCAGCAAAAGATGTGGGACATGCTAAGCTTAATAAAGGGGGTTAGGGGGTTGTTTCTCTTACCCCGTCAAAGAATAACCCCCCGATAACTGACCGATTACAGAAAGGTACTCGGTAATCAGTTATCAGGTAATCAGGTGAGAAAAAGAGGTAATCGGTATACCGATTAGACCATTTCCCAGGTTAATATATCATCTTCTTCAATATCTTTTTTAGCTTCTCTTCCTATGACTACATCCATTAATTTAGTGGGTATTCCATAACCCGGTCTTTTTACCTCAATCATTTCTTTTGTAATTATTGTTCCTTCAGGGATAGGACAAGCGGCGACCAGCCCTCTTCTACCCGATTGAAATATTTCCTCTTCTGCCTTAGTCTGCCGTTTGACTGGAGAACCCAATGCCTTCTCTGTATCCCTTATAGATTGCACCATTGCTTTCAGTTCATCAGGCTCAAGGGCAAAGGGATGGTCGGGACCAGATAATTTCCTGTCTAATGTAAAGTGCTTTTCTATGACACATGCCCCCAGGGCTACTGCGGCTATGTCTGAGGTAATTTCAAGGGTATGGTCAGAGAATCCCACTGGTAACTGGAAGGCTTGACGCATTGTTTCCATTGCCCTTAAATTCAAGTCCTCATACCTTGCTGGATAGTTTACGACACAATGCAGAAGAATAACATTTTCATTACCCTGCTTATAGATAACCTCTAACGCTGTTTCAATGTCAGCCAGATTAGCCATACCGGTAGAAAGGATAATTGGTTTACCGGTTTTGGCTGCATATTCTAATAGAGGCAAATGGGTAATCTCAAAGGATGCAATTTTATAGGCGAGTATGCCAACCTCCTCAAGTTCATCTACTGCTTGAAGGTCAAACGGGGTGGATAGAAAAATAATCTCTTTTTCAGCACAGTAGTCAGCCAAATCCTTATGCCACTCCCTCGGCATTTCTATCCGCTTAATCAAATCCAAGATAGATTCTTTCCCTTCTTTTCCTGGGGTCTTTCTGGAATATAGTTTTTCAGCAGAATAAGTTTGGAATTTTACGGCATCAGCCTCTGCTTCTACGGCAACATCAATCAACTTCAATGCCTGATTAAAATCCCGATTATGGTTACTTCCTGCCTCTGCAATCACAAAGCAAGGCTCACCTTCACCAACTAATCTATTACCTATCTTGATTCTTTTCATCTTTTGCTCCTTCTAAATCCTTATAAAGTTTTATCAATCTTTCTTCCATCAGTTCCCAATTATACCTTTCTTCCACTGCCTTTCTGCCATTTTCACCCATCCTTTTCGCCTCATCCGGATGGTCAATCAAGTATTCAACTGCCTTGGCAATCTCTCTGGGATTTAATGGGTTCACACAAACACCACAGTTGTTACCTTCAACTATCTCTTTCCATAAAGGGAAGTTAGAGGCGATAACCGGAAGCCCACAAGCCATGTATTCAAAAAGCTTAACCGGCAATGCCGTAAGATAATTAATTACAGGATGCAAACAAACTATTCCAATATCTGCATGAACTATTTTTTCTGGAATATCTTGCGGTTTAATCCAGCCAGGGTATTCCACCTTTTCAAACCCTTTCAGACTCCTAATTTGTTCTTCATAGCTCGGGGGATAAAACTTACCATACAAGGTGAGTTTCACTCCTTTCTGGAAATTGATGAACTCCAATGCCTGAATCATCTGCGTAACCCCACGAATTTCTGTAAGTCCACCTACATAAATGAGATTAAAAGTATCGCTATCAGGACGGTTATCTTTCCTTATCTCAGTAAAATCAGATAACACTGGAAAGTTTTTCACTACCACAACCCTTTTGTGATTTGGGAAATTGGTGAATATATCGTCTGTGGCGGTTACAATTCCATCAAAGATTCTTGAAATTACCCCCTCTATTATCTTGACAGCTATGGCAACAAATCCCCTTGTCCCTTCAGGAAGGTATGATTTTGAAAGTATCTGCTTTCCATAATCCTCATGCACATCATAAATAACCTTAGATTTGGTGATTAACTTTAGTGCCAGCCCAACAGGTAACAACTCCGGGTCATGGAGATGATAAACATCGGCTTTCTGGTGAAGTGCCTTAATCAGGCATCTGAAGGTAAGCAAAAACATCCTTTCCAGCCTATTTCCGGGCTTTGGTAAGGGAATAATTTTTATGCCATCTACAATTTCTTCTTTATCATTTTGGGCAATAAGTACAACCTCATAGCCAGCCTTTGCCAGCGTTTTTGCCTCTTTATGAAAAATCCGCACATCAAACGGAGAATGAACAGTAGAAACTAAACAAACTTTCATCTAAAAATACCTCATTCTGTTGTTCGTAAAGGTTGCAAGGAAAGATATATCCACAGATTGCACAGATTACACAGATTGAAATATTCAGATATATCTTAATCTTATATTCTTTATAATCCTAATAATCTGTGAAATCTGTGTAATCTGTGGATTTTCATTTCCCAATTAATCAAAGAATCTCTGAAGCCACAACTCCAGATTTATCCAGCGCCAGACAGTAAAATGTAAATTTTTTTCTCCACGACAATGGGCATCAAATTCCCGCTTTATCTCATCTATATTAAAATAACCCCTGCTTTTGAAACTATCGGAATTAAATATCTCTAATATCTTATCCTTTGCTACGGTTCTAAACCAGACATCACCAGGGGTAACAAATCCCATCTTGTCCATTCGCATTCTTACCTTTTCCGGCAAGATTCCTTTCGTAGCGTTGCGAAGGAGAATTTTTGTTATCCCATCCCTGATTTTTTGTGATGAAGGTAGCGAAAAGACAAATTCAACCAAACGGTAGTCTAAGAAAGGGACTCGTGCCTCGACAGAATGTGCCATTGAATTCCTATCCTCATAACGAAGAAGGGCGGGAAGACTACTATTAGTAATATCTTGATACAGTCGGTCTTCTAAACAGCCTTTATATTTTTGTCCAGGCACTATCCTTCTTTGGTAAATTTTAGCAAAATCAGTATTTACCCAATTTGACATCTTCATTTTCAGGATAGATTTCAGAGAATTCCTTAAACCATAAGAAAGAAGGGGTTGTATTAATTTTAATAAGGTATCGAGTTTTGGGTAAGAGTGATATTTAAAATAAAGGTTAAGTTCTTCTATTAGTTTTTTGAACTGGAGTGTCCTAATCAAATCTGAAAAATAATAGTGATAATAAGGATGGTAGCCAGCTAAAAGCTCATCCGCACCTTGACCGTCTAAAAGTACTGTAACGCCTTTTTCTTTTGCCAACTTCATCACATGCCACTGGGCAAAGATACTGGTAGAGCCAAATGGCTCATCCTGATGCCAGATTACATCAGGGATAATGTCAAACAACTTGTTACCATCAGGAAAGGTAAAGTTTGCATCTACCCGGGTTTTATTGACTACCTCCTGAATAAATTCCCGCTCATCATAAGTTTTATCCTCAAAGCAGGAGGAAAAGCTCTTCTGCTGTGGGTTTTGTAAGTTACGAGAAAGCAGTTTATTAACGACACAAACAATGGAGGAGGAATCAAGCCCCCCACTCAGGCATGTCCCTACCGGAACATCACTTCGCAATCTCAGTCGGATGGAATCCTCAAATAGCTCGTAGAATCTCTGAGCGCACTTTGTATCATCTATCGAGTTAGATTGTAGTTTTTCATCAGGGTTGATGTCCCAGTATCTTTTTATACTTACCTTTCCATCTTTAATCACCAAATAATGTGCCGGAGGTAATTGCTTAATTCCTTCAAAAAAGGTATCTTCCGTATGGTCAATGTAGGCATAAATCAGGTAATCGCATATTATCTGGTTGTTTGGTCTTTTTTCAATTCCCTCATCTTCAAGCAAGGATTTAATTTCTGATGCAAACACAAACCTTTGGGAATCGTAATAGTAATAAAATGGTTTTATGCCAAACCTATCGCGGGCACAAAATAATTTATTTTGTCGGCTATCCCATAAGGCAAAGGCAAACATCCCATTAAACTTACTCAAACATTCCTCACCGTATTCTTCATAGGCATGGATAATTACCTCTGTATCTGTGTGTGAGATAAACCGATGTCCCTTTGCCTCTAACTCGGGTCTTAATTCAACATAATTATAAACCTCGCCGTTATAGGTAATCCAGATAGTCCCATCTTCATTAGACATAGGCTGATGCCCGGCCGTGGATAGGTCGATGATAGAGAGTCGGCGATGTCCAAACCCAATATTTCCATCAAGCCATTGCCCTTCATCATCCGGTCCCCGATGCCTGATGACATCACACATCCTTTTAAGGGTATCCTGAGATACAGGTTCATTATTCAGATTATAGATTCCAGCGATGCCACACATTAATTTTTATCTATTACCTCCCTTATCTTCTTGTCATAATGAAATTCTCAATACACATTTAACATTTATTGTGCCTTGCTTTTCCTTACTTTAACTGAATGTTGATAACTGAAATCTTACGGTTAATCTTCTTTCTCCTGCCTAATTATCCAATTAGCGTAACGCTAACTGGATAATTAACCTTTTGATTGTTCTAATACCCACCGTTTGAAGAAGATATCGCTGATTATATATCGGCTATTTTCTTTCTCAATCAGCTCCTTTTCCATTAATCCTTTCAATGCCTTTTGAACACTTGAGGCTGCACCAAGGTTATATCTCCTTAAGAAATCAGCAGAAAAAACCTCTATTCCTTCTTGTTGGCTTAACCCTATTAATACTTGCTTTTGTTTTAGACTAATGGTATCCCAAATAGTGGCAAAAAGCGTCGTTTCCCTTTTTAATAACCCAAGAAGTGCCAAGTCTACATCCTTTTCTTCTATTCTTCCTTGCTCACTACATTCATCCCATAAAATATGACATAGATATTGAGTATAATAAGGATGACATTCAGAGATTTCTACAATTTTTTCTATTGTTTTGTCTTCTATCTGAATATGCCCTTTTCTGAAGTGTAATTTCACAAACGAAACAAGATTATCCTTTTTTATCTTTTCTAAGGGGAAGTGCTTACCACTCTTATAGAAAGGTCTATTTACATTATAAAACATATCAAACATCAAATGCCGTTTGCTTCCCATAAATATATAACTTACATTTCGATGGGATTGAAATGTAGTTCGCATCTTCCTTTCTATTTCATCATCTCCATAATTAGTAATCTCTTGAAATTCATCAAAAACTACTACCCCATTCTTTCCTCTTTTATCAGATTCTTTCTTGACAGCTGTAAGTAAATCATTTAATATTGGGCTAACATTGGTAGTTTTATCATATTCAAATTCAATCTCTGGTAAGTTATCATTCCTAATCACTATCTTAGGAAGCATTCTGGGTAATAGTTCCCTTACCTTCTCTATAGCTACTTCAATTTTACCTTTAATACCCTGACTTAATGCTCGAGCATACACCTCTATAAACTTTTCCTTGGTAATAGCTGGATATAAATCAATATAAACGATAAGAAATGCTCTTTCACGAAGAATTCTAATGATTTCTTTAATAAGTGAAGTCTTTCCATAACGTCTGGGGGAGAAGATAATTATATTTTCCCCACTTTCTATATCCTTTAAGAGTTCTGCTATCTCCTCTTTCCGGTCACAGAAGGCATCCCCACTAACTTCTTCTCCATAAACAAACGGATTTTTCATTTTACTGCTCCTTTAGGTAGTGCGACAGGTTCATTATTCAGATTATAAACTCCAGCAATACCACACATAACCTACTCCTCAAGTAAGTTCGTTACCACATTTATCAATTTTTGCCACTCAGATTCAGCCTTTAAAACCTTTGCCGATTCTAATGAATTTCTTTTATAACTATCTATTTGAACAGGGGTTAAAGAATTCAATCTATCTGCTAAAGATTCAGGTGAAAAATCAGAACTTACTATCCCACAATTATATTGGTTCACTATCCTTGCCATCTCAGGAGAAGGTCCTATCGCTACACATAACCCGGCCATAATAAAATCAAAGAATTTATTGGGCAGGGCAAACTTATTATTAAAACTGTTCGGAATCAAAATATATACACCAATATCAAATTCAGATATCTTTGTAATTACTTCATCTGGAGGTACTGGATTGTGAAAAAAGATTCTCTCATGCCCTATCTTAGAGGCTAATCTTTTAAGATTATTTAAATAATTTCTTTGACTTGACATAACCATAAAATGGAACTCATATCTTTTGTCTAAGAATCCTACCATTTTAATCATCTCTTCTGAGTTTCTACCCGAAGAAACCCCACCATGGCAAATAAGCCTGATTTTATTAGAAGAAGTAGGTTTAAAACTAACCTCTGTATAATCAGGCACATTCATTAAAACATCTGGTCTTATTCCAAACTCATGGCTGTATTTATTGGCAATTTCCGGACAAACCGTAAATATATAATCTATCTTGGGCAGATAATTTTTACAAATATAGTTATAAAGTTTCTGAAAAGTGAACCGCCAATACCATTTATTTTCCCATTCTAAAGGGGAATACTCATGGGCATCCAATATTATCCTGACGTTATTCTTATCAGCAAGCCTTAAAACTAAAGGTAAAGTAATAGTATCATTGGCAATAAACAAATCAAATTTTTTATCCTTTAAAATCTCATAAATCGGCTTATACCGCTTCCAATAATAGACCAATTCCCTTCCAAAAGATAGCTCAAGCACACTTATTATCTTTTTTAAAAATGATAACCGCCGTGAGGAATCCAAAATTATATCCTCTACACCCTGTATTTTACTCGGCCCAAGCCCAACTGCTGTCACATTTGCTATTTCCTTAACAGCCCTGATATGTTTCCTTACCCTGATATCGCGAGATAAATCAGAAAAAGATATTATACATACTTTCTTGTCCATATAACTTTAATTCCCTTCTTTCATTTTCCTTTAACTTTCCCAATAAAATTCTTAATATACGCAATTTCTTTCGGTTCAAAGATATTTAGTAGAAATAATATCAAAGGGAAACTTCCTATTATCAATAATTTCAATATTAAGTTTAAAACTACAGAAGATGTATTACATAACATCCCTACAATAATGAGAATCCAACTTACAAAACATATTATCGTTACCTTTCTTATCTCATATTCGATGGGATAGTATTTTTGGGATACTCTATAGAGTAAATATGTTGAGATAAAATAAGAAACTAAAGTTGCAAATGATGCGCCGAGCATACCGTATTTAGGAACAAGTAAAAAATTTAACAAAAGATTCATTACTGCTGCAACAGTCAGTGTCCAGGCAATATGTGAAGTTTTGTTAGTCAAATGGACACCAATGGATACAATGTGATATGCTCCGTAGGCTATTATTCCAAATGATAACATTCCTACCACCTTAAATCCTTCAACATATTGAGATGTAGTTACAAATTTTAAAATATCACAGGCAAAAATCGATAGTCCAATAGCAATAAAAGAGGATAATAACATATAATAAGTTAGTACTTTTGAATATACTTCCTTGGCGACCTTTTCCTTTGAGATAGAAAATGCAAACGGTGCCCATCCTAACTGAAAGGCACTCACTATTACTAGTAACAATGAACTCAATTTTATCCCTATAGAATATAGTCCTACTTGTTCCAATGTTGAATAATGCATCAGGAAAAATCTATCTGCTAAGTTAAGTATTAAAAGGCTGAAGCTTGCAGGAACTAATGGGATTCCATAAGATAATAATGATTTTAATCTCTTTATTGAGAATACCAAACTATAATTAAACCGACTAAGAAACAGTCCAACAGGAGTTAGAATAACATTAGTAATGAGGGAGCTATAAAATACCCCAATGATTCCCATCCTTAAAATTACTACTAAATAGATACTGATAGAAGCTGTAAGGAATACCTGTGCTACTACTAAACCGCTATATTTCCATGGAGCAAAGTTTATTCTAAAAATCATAGATAAAAAGCTAATAGTTATTGTAAATGGGATAGTTATAAAACTCACCTTTAGAATAATTGAGTATGCCAAGTTTTTGAAGACTTTAATAGCGATATAATCAGTACAAAAAAACAGTATTATACACCCGACTATCGAAAATGCAACTTGAAATAATAAACCTGTAGATATAACTGTTTGCTTTTCCTTAATATCATTATCTGCATAATAAAATCTTACAACAGCAGAATCTAATCCTAATACTAATATAAATGATATAATTGAACTTATTGCTCCAATTAAGTCAATCACACCGTATTCAGCAGGAGAGAAGATACGAGTAAATATAGGGACTAAGAGAACTCCAATAAATTTTCCCACCGTGCTTCCTAATCCATAGATTAAAGAATCTTTAAGCAGGTGTTTTAACTTTTCTATCATCATTTATCCTTACTTAGCAGTTTTCATACATTACTCAATAATCCTATATTTTATTTCCCCTACCCAATGATATTTGGTATAAGTAAAGGGAATAAGTTTCCAAACACTTCTCAAATTTTTGTTAATAAATAGTACAATAATGTTTTTACTGAAAAATGTCTTATGTCCATAATGACTCTCATTTAAATAAAAAAAACCGTAAAAGGTATTTAATATTGGTTTAAATCGTTTCTTTTTCTTTAACAATAATACATCACCTTTTTTTGAAACTATCCATTTATGAACCGGTTCTTCTAAGAAAAACTCACTCACCGGCCCAGGTGTTTCAATATATCCTCTTTTTGCTACTCTTTGCAGTTCAAACATTAAGTTATCAATATTCTCTATATGTTCAACTAAATGGCAGGTTATAGCATAATCAAACAATTCATCTTTAAATGGTATATTATCTGCCTCGCCTATAACAAAAGATTTATCAGCTGGAATGATTAGTGTTGCACCACTTCTATGTGGTGATTCATCAATATATTTATCTAAACAAACACTTGCTCTTGGGAAAGGATTATGACCACTTCCAACATCCAGAACTTTCCAGTCTGGATTGATAGTAATTTTTTCGCCCCCATAACCTATAAGCCATTTGGTCAAAATTGAAGCATATATTTGATAAAGTTGTTCACCAACTACTTCATAGCTAAATTTGCTTTTAGCGTATTCCTGAAGCTTTTTCCTGTCATATTTTTCAGAATTATCAAGCATATAAATAATGGCTTCTTCAAGTTGTTTTTGATTTCCAGGTTCAATAAGTATCCCCACTTCTTCTGTAACAAAATCTTCCGGACCACCACATTTAGTAGCAATAACAGGGATACCACACATAAGAGCTTCAACTGTAGCTACAGAAAATCCTTCGTAATAGCTATTCAGGATGTAGAAATCAGAATTTAGTAATAATTGTCTCTTTTCATCTTCTGATACTCTACCATGGAAAAAGATAACTTTATTAAGCAGACCATATTTTTCTGCTAATTCCTCAAGTTTTTCTCTATGTATTCCATCGCCAACGATATGGAATTCCAAATTTTGATTAAGTTTTTCATTGCGGAAGGCAGATATTATTCCTGAGACATTTTTTTGATGGTCGGCTAATAGTGAGATATGTATTGCTCTTTTTTTGGTATGTTTTCTTTGCTTATCGAGTTTTATATTGTCATAATTGACCTCTACTTCTTCAACAACATTAGGAATAACATAACATTTATTATCAAATCCAAGTTGAATCATAGAATTTTTTATCGCTGAACTATCAACTATATAACACTCAGCGTTCTTTACAATATATTTTTCAATACATAATCTAAAAAATTTTATTTTATCTAACTTCTTGACTGCTCGAAAATAAATATCATTATGTTCTGTGATTATATAGGGGATACCTTTAAATATCTTCAAAATAAAGGCTAAAATCCAAGCAGGTGTGATTACATTTACATGTGTAATCTTTGGTCGTCCAAATTTTTCTTTTATTACCTTTAACCCAAGACATCCTCCCTTAATATACCTGAAATTTGACAAAAATCTTGGAATTAAGCGAATTTTTATATTTGGCTTTCTGTAATAAACCCTTACCGTTGGTATCCCATCTTCTTCTGTATATACCACATCATATACCCTATCTTTCAGGTTTGGATCTAAAGTAACATACAAGACAGCAACATCACAAAATTTTGACACAGCCTCAGCATGTCTTTTAATAAATATTCCACTGATAGGATGTAATCTACTGGGATACCAGCTTGTTAAAAATAAGACTTTATATTTATGGGATTTCATAACTTTTACAACTCCTTTTTCTTATAGTTTGAACCTTTTTTCATCACATTTTGAATCGCTTTGTTAAACGGTTAAATACTTTTCTGATAAAAGTATGCGGCTCTGATAAGAGTAAGTACACAGGAAATATCTTTTTTTCAATTTTACTATAGTTATCAGGATATTTACGAAGGAATTTTGGCAAAGGTTGAATGTTAGATTCTTTTAGTTCAATACCATGCCAGGGCAACTTCTTAGCTCCAATCAGGAAAACTTTGCCATCATAACCTATAAATAAA
Organism: Nitrospirota bacterium; assembly: GCA_043816605.1. Classification (GTDB taxonomy): domain Bacteria; phylum UBA9089; class CG2-30-40-21; order CG2-30-40-21; family SBAY01; genus JBDRHR01. The sequence goes on along the minus strand of JBDRHR010000083.1, from coordinate 5,050 downwards.
TATGTGATATCATTTAAGTTTGTGCGGAGAATTTCCGGTTTATTGTCCTCAATCTGAAACAATGGATAATATTCTGATTTCACGAAAAACGCATTAAAAGGTAAAACAGATACCAATTCATAACCTTTTTCCTTTCCCAGTTCTATTAAAGACAACAAACTTGCACCCTGATTAATAGAAGGATTGGGTGGTTGTACAAATCTAACTTCTGTAGGAATAGTAGGATTAAACTTAATACATATTAGCTTTGGCTCGTATTTTGACATAGATTTCCACACATGATAATCATTCCCATCTATATCAATGGAGAGAAAACTAAAATCAATTGGGATAGGAGTGTCTTTTAGAATTCGGTCGAGATTATTTGCCTCATCAAATCCAACAAACCGATTTATAGTAATTACCTTTGGGTTCTGTGAATAATTTTTTTGTAATTCTTTGAATGTAGTTTTATTTCCTTCAATCAAAATTGCTGAGTAATCGTGATTTTCAATTAGGTTCCGTGTATTGCTACAGGACACCCCATCCCATGCACCAAATTCTACACACCATTTGTCTTTTTTGGGAAGCACATCAAGTATCTTTTCAATTATCCCGTCTTCACCGGCTTGTGAGTATGTATCAGACTTAAAGTTTAAGAGCCATGTAGGGTCATTTTTCATATTTTTTCCTCTATCTAACACTTTATTTCTTGCCTGTAAGTAATTTTATGTAAAGAATCCATGACAATTTTCTGGTATCCCCTTGTTTCTTTTTCAGCAATATCTCTTTCAAACCGTATTTCAGTAATATAATCTCCAAATTCATCTATCACATCTTCTTCTCCTTCTATAATAAGAGAACCAAAGTTTCCTTCTCCCCAGTGAACTACTGTATTTTCCCGGAAAAATACACTTCTTCCCTCTTTAATATAATTTTCAGCCACCTTACGGAGAAAACTAATGTAGAGCTTTATTAGTTCGCCTTCCAATTCGTAAAATTGATTTTTGGTATTTCCCCAAAGTCCTTTTAAATCCATCAATTCAACTCCTATAATTTACTTTCTTTTATAAACAACCCTTGGTGCATTTCGTAGATAGAGTCATCCTAAAAACCTTTTTCAACCACCACTCAATCTCTTTTGCTCATTTAAGATAATAATCCTGAAACATCGAGTAAATGGTCGGATATAATTCGGCTTCTTAAAGAAAGCAACTTCCTGATTTCCGTTTGCAAAGGAATCCTGCGATAATAACACAATTCACGCTGAATAAAGGCTAAATCGTTATGTAATCCTTGAGGAACATTGGGTGCACACCATTCAATAAGTAATGTTGCTTCCCTCAATAGATTTTTTGAAATCTCATCATAATCAACATTAGTGATTAAAGAACTCAATCTGGCTAAAGTAGAAGCTAAATTCCCCAACTGTTGTGGATATTCATATTTAATAAATTGTCTATACAAACCTTCCCGCTCCATCAATCAACCTCCAAAAGTTCTCTGATTATCTTTTCAACAAAATTTCTTGTTTTAGGGTCTTGAATGTCCATACTTCTATTATTTTGTTTGGGCCGAATATTGATAAAGGACTCAAAAAAGACCTTCTTCGCTTTAGGATACCAATCTGCACCCCAAACATCTTTTTGATTACTCCCATCATTTAATAGTGCTTCCTCACAATCTGCATGGAGTTCACCACCCCCTGCAATGATTTGCCTCTCAATATCAACAGCTATTTTAATATAATCACCGAGTGTCTCCAGCATATCAGTGATTTCAGAGTAAGTTGCTTTCTGACGAACAATTACAATATTTGCCAACCTATTTCTTCCCTCTTTTTATTTTTATATCAGACACGCCTTGCAGCAATAAAGTTTTGGGCAAAATCTTTGTCTTAGAAAATTTTGTGGTGGAAATTTTCCACTGCAAATCTTCAAACTCCGCTTTATTGAATTCAAAACTGATTCTATTAACATTATACCACACAAAAGCCCTAAAAATCAATAAGAATTTTTACAATCTTCTCACTCGCCTTCCCAGCACCAAAGACATCCCGCTGTGGTTTATCTGGATTAAACCCTGCCACTGCCTGAAGAATTAAATCCTTGTTCATACCGACCAGAACATTCCAGCCGTCTTCCACCGTCTCCACCCACTCGGTATTCTCCCTTAAAGTAATGCAAGGCACTTTAAAGAAATACGCCTCCTTTTGCACGCCACCTGAGTCAGTTAGTATCTTTTTCGCATGATATTCTAAGAGAAGAAAGTCAAAATACCCAAGAGGCGGTGTAATTATCAGGCTCGGGTTATCTGCTAATCTCCCTAAAAGCCCATAATCCTCCAGTGCCTTTTTAGTTCGAGGATGCACAGGGAAAACAATCTTTTCATTCAACTCTACAAGGGCATCAATAATTGAGGTAAGATTTTGGGGAATATCGGTATTACTTACACGATGAAGGGTTACAAGAAGATACCCTTTTTCTTCTATTCCTAATTGGGCAAGAATTTGGGACTTTGCCCTAGCTATTTCTATCCCTCTAATTGCCGCCTCATACATCACATCACCGGTTAAATACACAATCCCCTCTTGGGAGGGGGTAGGGGGTGGGTAAATCCCCTCTTTTTTTAAATTATCAACACCGGTTTGGGTTGGAGCAAAGCAAAAGGAAGACAAATGGTCGCTCACTACACGATTTATCTCCTCCGGCATACTCCTGTCAAAAGACCGTAATCCTGCTTCTACATGTCCTACCGGGATATTTAACTTAGAAGCTGCCAATGCCCCGGCTAATGTAGAATTCGTATCACCATAAACCAACACTACATCGGGTTTTTCTTTAATCAATACCTCCTCTATTTTAATCAGCATTTTCCCTGTTTGGGCACCATGGCGAGCAGAGCCTACTTCAAGATGATAGTCTGGAGCAGGAATTCCTAACTCATCAAAGAATACCTTCGACATCTCATAGTCGTAATGTTGCCCGGTGTGAATCAAAACCTCGTTACACTTCAGTCTAAGTTTTTGAGACAGTGGGGCAAGTTTGATAAATTGTGGTCTGGCACCGACAATCGTAACCACCTTCATCATATTTTCCTCAATTCCCCCTCTTTCTCGGTATATTTATCTCCACACCGACTACATTGGGTAATTTCCTCGATAAAATGGAGTTTCTCCCCGCACTGGCACATCCATCCTACCTGTTTAGCGGGATTACCAATAACTAAGGCATACGCCGGCACATCCTTGGTCACCACTGCTCCTGCACCGATGAAGGCGTAAGTTCCAATCGTTACCCCACAGACAATCGTGGTATTAGCACCAATCGTTGCCCCTTTTTTGACCAAGGTTTTGCGGTATTCATTCTTGCGTGAGATATGACTTCGTGGAGTGAAAACATTGGTAAATACCATTGAAGGTCCACAAAAAACATCGTCTTCCAAAGTTACTCCGGTATAAACCGAAACATTATTTTGAATCTTTACCCCATTGCCAATAATTACATCTGGGTTTACCACTACATTCTGACCTAAATTGCAATTTTTGCCGAGCATTGCTCCAGCCATTATATGGGAATAATGCCAGATTTTAGTCCCTTCGCCAATCTCACAGGGGGTATCAATGGCAGCCGTAGGGTGAGCAAAATATCTTTGGGCTCGTGCCTCTTCAATATTTACTGGAATACCACTATTCTCTAAGGATGATTGAGAGGCAGATAACACCTGCAAAACCCTGACCCCATTATTGCCATCTGTCCTCGGAGTCTGTCTTGACGAAACACAATGCAAGAAATGCAGGCATTCTTCCCTGAGTGGTTCCTTCTTCTCAAAGTCCACCTTTTCCGCATTCTCTTTCCTGGTCACCGGCACACGGTCAATCCAATCAATCTTATGGGGATAAAGCAGTAATTTATCTTCCTTTGCCACATCATCAAATACCGCCATCTTTTTATCACCAATGACAATAAGTTTTTGTTCCTTATACGGATGTAGCCAGGAGACAAAGATATGTGCCTTTACCCCACTTTTAAAGCTTAAATTAGTCACCGTAATATCCGCAATCTGCGAATGCAGGTAATTTCCTCCATGGGCACAGACTTTATCAGGTAGCTCATTTAACAGGAGTAAGATAACCGCAATATCGTGAGGTGCAAAACTCCATAAGATATTTTCTTCCCGCCGTATTTTACCAAGATTTAAACGGCTGGAATAGATATAATTAATCTTCCCTAATTCCCCTTTATCCACTAATTCTTTTAGTTTTAGAATTGCGGGATGGTATTCCAATAAATGCCCCACCATCAATATCCTTTTCTTTTCTTGAGCCAGGGTGGTCAATTCTATTCCCTCTTTCACCGTTAGCGCCAATGGTTTCTCACAAAACACATCTTTACCGGCAAGTAATGCCTCCATAGTCAATTGGTAATGTCTCTCTGCCGGTGTAGAGATAACCACGGCATCAATCTCCTTATTTCTTAACACCTCGCCAAATGCCATTATTTTATTCACCTGTGGGTAATCCATTTCCTTTAATCTACCTTCATCAGTATCGCAGATAGTATGAAGTGCTCCGAGTTCTGCAAAATTCCTGACTAAGTTTTTCCCCCAATATCCAGTGCCAATTACAGCTATATTAACCATTTGTTAAAACCTCCTGCTTAATCATAATATCATAAAACATTCAGAATTGCAAGAGTTTTTTTATAAGAGGCATTCTCAAAATGCCTATTTCTCGAATGCCTCGCTATAATGCCTCAGAAGGTGTTGAAAAATCGATTTTTCAACGATATTTAAAGAATTTTTGCCTGCAAACACTGAATTTACAAACTTTATTTTACCCTAATTTCAATTTTTTCACACCTTCTCAGTTATAGGGGAAAAACAACCCACTAACCCCTTTTTTTAAGGGGGAATATGGCACAATCCCGTGTTATTCCCCCTTAATAAACTTATCTTTACCCACAAATATTGCTGGACAATTTAAGGTAGTGACTTAAAGGGGAAATAAGCGTTCAGTCCATTGAAAAATATGGGATAAAAACTGTAAAATGGGTATTGTAAAATGAAAAAT
>JBDRHR010000082.1:0-3012 GCA_043816605.1 Nitrospirota bacterium | reverse complement strand
TGCCCTGTAAGCCGCCCCTCCTTCTAAAGATAAAAGTTTGGTAAGTGTCGATGTTAAGGTTGTCTTACCATGGTCAATATGACCAATCGTGCCTACATTTAAATGTGGTTTTGTCCTCTCAAATTTTTGCTTTGCCATTTTAAAATACCTCCTTTTTTGTTTTATAGGTCATATAAGACTTATAAGACCTATAACTATTTTGGAGCCCACAACCAGAATTGAACTGGTGACCTCGTCCTTACCAAGGACGCGCTCTGCCAACTGAGCTATGTGGGCAATTTCCCTGTTTATCTATTTTATCAAAACAGGAGTGAATTGTCAAGTTTTTTTTACTATGAGGCGTAATCGGCCAGTTATTGGTGGAAACATGGAAAAATTTATCAAAAGGATTCAATTAGTCAAGTGGAATAAGGAAAAACAAACACTCGAACCCTCAAATCGAGGATAGGGAACATTCTCTATTTAGCGAATAAAAAAACATAATCCAATTTCATTACATTTCCTCTAACTCATACTTCCGACTGCCCAAGCCAAGTTCCTGGGCGTAGTCAAGTTGAACCTCTGCGGATAATTTTGGGTCAATTCCCTGTAATTTATCCTCACCGGGTTGAAAATTGCTTTTTAGAGCAGTGTTTGGAATACCCATTTGTTGATTAACCAAATCAAGCGATGCCTGGTCAATTGCTACCGGGTCTAATGATGCCAGAATCCCAACATCCGGGATAATATTGGCATCCGAATGAGGACAACAATCACAATCCGGTGTAACATTCATAATAAAATTAAGGAAATACGCCTTTTTGCCTAAAAGAGAACCGCAGGCAAATTCTACCATCCTTTCCTGAACAATTGCAGGTGAAACCCCTGTCCAGTCAATTCCAAAAACCTTATTTGGGCACATAACAATACATTGACCACACCCGAGACATTTAGCCACATCAATCTTTGGCATCTTATTGACAATAGTTATCGCAGACCCTGAGCAATTATTAACACAAACCAGACACTGACTACATCCTTTTTTCTGAACAAGGGGAATAGCGTCGCAGTGCATCTTAAATTTGCCTTTACGGTCGGCTAAACCCATACCCACATTCTTTAAACTACCACCAAAACCGGTTAATCCATGTCCCTTAAAATGGGCTAAACTGATTAGGACATCTGCCTCCTGAACTATCTGAGCCACAGTTACCGATTTAAAATGTTTTTTATTAATAACCACTTCAACGGATGCCTCTCCTCTTAGTCCATCCGCAATGATGATGGGTGCCTGAACACAGGCATAAGTAAAACCATTATTTAGTGCTGTCTGGATGTGTGTTACGGCATTAACCCTACTACCCGCATAAAGTGTATTTGTATCTGTCAGGAAAGGATTTCCACCTGACTTTTTTATATATCCGACTAACTCTCTTACCCAAATAGGATGAATAAATGCAAGATTACCCATCTCTCCAAAATGGAGTTTTATCGCCGTCAGGGCATTTTCAGGACACTCTATATTTAATTTTTTTAATAGCTTATTGAATTTAGCAAAGGAATTCTCACCAAAGCTTGCCCGCATATTCATAAAAAAAACATTACTTATCATCACAATTCACCATATTACTATTAAGGGCTGACCGAACGGCTTACAATTGGGGTGATGGAATACTGGAATAATGGGTTTAAGCGGTTTTAATAACATGAAAAATCGTGTTTTGTGTATGTGAACCCTTTATCTTCACATACCCTTACGCCTTCACCAACAGGCTTTAACCCCGCCAATTTCATATCGTAATCAACCATTATTTTAACCAGTTCATCAAAAGTTATTCTGGGTATCCAGCCAAGTTTTTCATTTGCTTTGGTTATATCCGCCTGCAAGAAATCAACCTCTGTGGGTCTAAAATATCTTGAGTCTATTTCAATAATAACATCCCCAACCTTTAGATTTGAATCTACGGTTGAAGCTAAGGAACGGATAATTCCTTTCTCTTCTGTTCCATTACCTATTAGCTCTATTGCTATGCCTGTATATTCAAAAGCCTTTTGAACAAATTCTCTAATAGAATGACTCTCTCCTGTGCCTATTACATAATCATCGGGTTTATCCTGCTGAAGCATAAGCCACATAGCCTCTACATACTCAGGAGCAAAGCCCCAATCCCTTTTTGCATTCAAATTACCAAGGTAAAGTTTTTTTTGCTTTCCTGCAATTATGCCGGCAATTGCCCTTGTTATCTTTCTTGTTACAAAGGTTTCACCCCTTCGTGGAGATTCATGATTGAAGAGTATTCCATTGCAGGCAAAAATGTTATATCCTTCGCGGTAATTTACAGTCATCCAGTAGGCATATACCTTTGCTACTGCGTAAGGACTTCTTGGATAAAATGGTGTCTTTTCATTCTGAGGAGGTTGAGTAGCACCAAACATCTCTGAGGATGATGCCTGATAAAATTTTGTCTTTATTCCACTCATCTTTATGGCTTCCAAAATCCTTGTTGTCCCCAAACCGGTTATATTACCTGTATATTCTGGTGTATCAAAGCTTATCCGCACATGACTCTGGGCACCTAAGTGATATATCTCCTCCGGTTGTATGTTATAGATAATGTTTGTAATCTGCCCTGAGTCTGATAGGTCGCCATAATGAAGGAATAATTTTGTCTGCGGTAAGTGAAGGTCAGTGTAAATATGGTCTATTCTTCCTGTATTAAATGTGCTGGCACGGCGAACAAGACCATGAACCTCACAGCCTTTTGATAAAAGCAATTCTGCCAGATATGAACCATCCTGACCGGTAATACCGATAATTAGTGCCTTTTTCATATTATCTCCTTTTAATATTCAAGCGTTTATTAGCAAAAAGTGTTAATTGGAAGTATATCAAGATTTTTCTCAAAAGTCAACAATTTTTTCTTGGAGAAAGTAATCGGTCAGTTACGCGGGGTTATTTTTTGACCGGGCAATAAAACGGAGCTTCCTCCTATCCGCGTACATAAAACACCCTTTAACTATTTGAAAACACAA
>JBDRHR010000081.1:0-13746 GCA_043816605.1 Nitrospirota bacterium | reverse complement strand
TTGCTACAATAATGTCATCCCTTCGGGATTTATTGTTTTTACTTGGTTCATTGCTATAATAATGTCATCCCTTCGGGATTTATTGTTTTTACTTGGTTCATTGCTACAATAATGTCATCCCTTCGGGATTAAATGCAAATTATTGAAGGCAAAACCCAACCCCAACGGGGTGATATTATTGTAGCAAACAGCCAGAACAACCAACCATAACCCCGAAGGGGTGGTATTATTATAGATTATGCCTGTGTGGTGAATTTTGATTGCACAGGTCGAAACAGTGTGGTAAGACTAATGAAAAATAAACATGGATTTACAATTATAGAGGCTATGTTTAGTATGGTTATTTTAGCCGTAGTTATGATTATAGTGTTCCTCTTCCTCAAGGCAGGATTGCAACACTGGCTCGGTGGAAAATCTATCGTGGATATTCAAGAGACTGCCAAGACAATTATAAGTGGAAAAGGCAATTGGCGCGGGATGGAAGGTGAATTGCAAGAACTAAATTGTATCTTAAATGCAAAGCCTTCGGAGAGTCAATTTTACCTGTTAAAAGACAAAATTAGATTTATTGGTCCTGTAACGATTGTAAATAATACAGCTAATAGATGCTTAACATATTTCCGCTCAGATGATATCCAAATAATCGGAACAAGCACTACAGCTACTATTCCTATCAATTCAACCTTAATCACCCCGGGTACTGATAGTCTCCTTCAATCAATACCTGGTGATAAAGATGGCGATGGGACATTGACTGCAGGGGAAAGGGATAGTTCGGATGATTATGCCCGTGGTTGGTTTATGGCTACAGGAAAGGATGCCGTAATTATTACGAAAAGTATCACCATATGTAATACCCGAGCCAGAGGAGATGATGTCCCGTTATTTGATGTTGGTAACATAGTGGGTATGGGTGCAATCTTAATTACCCCGGGCGATAATGGTAAACTTGAATCGGTTCCTGGAGATACAGATGGCGATGGGATAACTGATGTTCAATATTCAGATAATTACATCAGTTCGGCAGTGATTAGTTATGAGTATCTTCCCGGGGCAAATACAATTATTAGAAAGATAAATGATACAGACCTTGATTCCAAACGGCATTTAGGTCCATCAATCATCGCTGAGAATGTAGCTACTTTTACCATTACTTATTATGGCACGGATTCTACTACAATAATTCCGTATGGGATAAAAACCCTTGACCAGGTCAATTCAATTGGGCTGATAGAGATTGCTGGCACAGTTACTACGCAGAAAAAGGGTAATGTTGGGAAAGGAACAGCTACGGCTACATTTAAAACCAAAATTCAACCCCGCGCATTAAATCCGGCGTATAGAAGATAAAGAAGGTTGTTAGACTGTAGGCTGTAGGCAGGAAGTAGGAGAGAGTGAATATTCCTTTCTATCTGCCTCCTACCTTCAGCCTACAGCCTAACAGCCTACAGCCTATTTACATTGGGAGATACAACAAAATGGACAAAAAATCACATGTCTTAGTCATAGACGATGATATTTCGATATTAGAACTTCTTAAAAATATCTTAGTGTCTCAAGGATATGAAGTAACCTTGGCCCAAAGTGGGAAAGAGGCATTAGAGAAATTAAAAGAAGAAATCCCACACCTCATTATCCTGGATATTATGATGCCGGACATGGATGGATATGAGGTTTGCCAACGGATAAGAAAAAACCCGACACTTAAACACCTGCCTATAATTATGCTTTCAGGTAAAGGGGATTTAGCGGATGCGATTGAAGGATGGCGCATCGGCATTGATGAATATCTCGTCAAGCCATTTAATATCGAAGAACTTACGGTTATTATTAAAAGTGTTATCTACCGCACCTATTTGGGCATAGATGCCAACCCACTCACTAAACTTCCTGGAAATAATTCTATTCGTGAAGAAATAAATAAATGTATTGAGAATAAAAAAAACTTTGCCGCCTGCTTCATCGACTTAGATAATTTTAAGGCATTTAACGACAATTATGGTTTTGACAAAGGGGATGACGCCATAAAATTAACCGCAGAAGTGATTATAAATGCGGTTCATAAAATAGGTGTTGAAGAAGACTTTATTGGACATATCGGTGGGGATGATTTTGTCGTCATTACCTATCCGGACAGGGTTGAAACTATCTGCCAGGAGATTATCAGAGAATTTGATGAGACAATCCCTGATTTCTACCCACCACAAGACCAACAACAAGGATATATTATTAGCCTTAATCGTAAAGGGGAAAGAGAAGAATTCCCGATTATGACCATTTCCATAGGTGTGGTAACGAATAAAAAAAGGAATTTAACCCATCTGGCTGAGGTATCGACCTTAGGTGCTGAGTTAAAAGAATATGCCAAAACCTTCTTTGGCTCAAATTATGTTGTGGATAAAAGACAGGAAGGAGAAAAGGAGTTCAGTCCACAAAATGAGATTTTGAAAAAAGAAAGTATTTTAATCGTTGATGATGACCCGGATATATGTAATATCCTTTCCATGGGTTTAAAAAAGGAAAATTACCTAATAGCAATTGCACAAAATGGGGCTTGTGCATCATTAGAGATTATAAAAAACTCATTTAATGTGGTGCTTTTAGATATAAACCTGCCGGATATAAGTGGATTAGAAATATTAAAGATTGTTAAACAGCGTGACCCGGGTATCATAGTCATTATAATTACCGGCTATAGTTCCGCAGAAGTGGCAATTGAGGCTCTGAGATATGGTGCGTATGATTATTTAGAAAAACCCTTAGATATGGAAAAGGTAAAAATAACTATTAAAAGAGGGATACAACACCAACGATTAGAGGTAAAGAATAAAGAGCTGATTGCGAATTTAACTAAAAAGAATATTGAGTTGAATCAAAAGGTAGAGGAGGTTCTTATGTTAAATAAGAGCCTACAAGCCCTCTATCTGGGGACGATGGCCGCACTTGTAAGCACTATTGAGGCAAAAGACCATTATACCAGGGGGCATTCAGACCGGGTAACTAATTTTGCCGTAAGTATTGCCCGTAAGTTAAATCTCCCGGAACATAAGCAGGAATTAATCCGCTATGCCTGTCAGTTGCACGATATTGGTAAGATTGGCATCCGTGATTACATCCTTAATAAGGTAGAAGAATTAAATCAAGAAGAATGGGATGAAATAAAACGGCATCCAACTACCGGTGCAGAGATAGTAAAATCATTAGGATTTTTAGAGAAGGGAATTCCTTTTATCAAACATCATCATGAGCGATATGATGGAGCAGGCTATCCTCAAGGATTAAAGATGGAGGATATTCCTTTAGGGGCACGAATCATAGCGGTGGCAGACGCCTTTGATGCCATAACTTCTGATAGGGCGTATAGAAAGGCAAAACCTATGGATGTGGCAATTAAGGAATTAAAAGAAAATGCCGGCAGGCAATTCGACCCTCAGGTGGTGGAGGCATTCTTAAAGGTTATCGGTGGATAGAATAGGAGTAATAGGACATATAAACCCTATAAGACTTATATGTCCTATTTACCTGACACCTGAAAAAGGGAGACCGACTATGGATAAGAAAGGAAAAAATGGCCAATCAACCGTTGAATTTGCCCTACTTTTACCACTTTTATTGATGATTACCGTCCTTATTATCGAAGTGAGTCTTCTTTTTCATAATTATCTGATTGTGACGCAACTGGCTCGTGAATCCACCAGAGCAGGGGCACTTGGGAATACAGATGACCAAATAAGGGATTATGTTGAGACTGGTACTTCATGGTTAGTTAACACCCATTTTTTAGTTGGTACAATTTCAGAAATTAGTATTTCGCCTCTCGAGGCTGTCCGCGAACAAGGAGGAACGCTCACCGTTTCCATCCCCTATCGGGTATTTATTAGTACCCCATATTTTGGCGAGGCAATTGGAATGACAATGACTGCGTCATCTACCATGCGGATAGAACGGTAAGGAAGGGAATAGGGAGATAGAAGAGGTGGTTTAATATTGAAAGGAGTCTACCATGAATCAACTGATACCGGTGGAGAGAATAGAAAATAAAATATTATTTATAAGGAATCAAAAGGTAATGTTGGATAGAGATCTGGCAGAACTTTATGAGGTGCCCACAAGAAGACTTAATGAACAAGTGAGAAGAAATATAAAACGTTTTCCAGAGGACTTTATGTTTCAACTTACAAAAGAAGAATTCGGGGTCTTGAAGTCGCATTTTGCGATATCAAGTTGGGGTGGCACAAGAAAGCTTCCTTGTGCCTTCACAGAACAGGGAGTATCTATGCTCTCATCTGTGCTTAACAGTGAAAGGGCTATCCTGGTTAATATCCAGATTATGAGGACATTTACTAAACTCAGGCAAATGTTAGCTTCAAATGAGGACTTGAGAAAAAAGATAGAGGATATGGAGAGAAAATATGACGAGCAATTTAGAATAGTCTTTGACGCTATAAAGGCTTTATTAGAACCTCCTGTGAAGAAAACAAAAACGATAGGATTCTTGAGGGAAGACGATGAATAAAAAAGTTGAAAAAATATTTAAGAAAGAAAGAGGACAGGTAGTCATATTCGTAGCCCTATTTATGATGGTCTTTTTAGGGGTAGCGGCGTTATCGGTGGATGTAGGCAGGGTCTATCTTTTCCATGCACAACTCCAAAATGCCTTAGATGCCGCCTGTTTAGCCGGCGCCTGGCAACTACCGGAAAGCCCAGGGTCAGCAACAACTGAAGCAACTCGATTAGCTCAAGCCAATGGATTTCAGATTAATACCCAGGAGATTAAAATAGCCACTGATACGATTAAAATAAGCGTTACCAGAGAAATAACGACGGTATTTGCCAGGATTTTAGGGATAGGAACGGTAGCTGTCACATCCCGGGTAGCCGCTATTTCTATTCCTCATCCCCCTTCCTATGTCTTTGACTATGTCTATTTTGTTAACAATTGGGGCTGGTTCTATGGAAGCGGCATAACCGCAAATGGTGATATTCGCTCAAATGGCGATTTTAACTTTAGATACAACCCAACAGTTGGAGGTGATGTCTATGCCTCAGGTGAAATTGAAGGGACATGGAAAACACCCCAGGGGCAATCCTACGAAACTTATGCAGGGGTAGAAAAATTAGAGATGCCCAATCTTCAAGCACTTTATTATTACGAACAACTTGCCTTTGAAAGAAATAGCTTTATTAAAATAGAGGATACGGTGGTGATTGATAAAGTCTTTGGAGATGAACAAGGTGAATCAGGAAATATTATCCTTGAGGGTAGCCCGTCTAACCCAATTGAAATACACGGACCTGTAGTCATAAGGGGTGATGTAATTATAAAAGGGACAATTCAGGGAACTGGAACTATCTATGCCGGCAGGAATATCTATATTGCCTGTGACCTAAATTATAAAAATGCCCCTTCATCTCCGAGACCTGCATCTGATAACCCACAAGTAGTTGACCAATGGGTTGAGGCAAATAAAGACAAGGATATTATTGCTTTAGCTGCGAGAGAAAATGTAATTATCGGTGATTACACTAAAAATTCGGATTTTGGATATGATGGAAATGATCCCTGGTATGCCAATTACTGGTTATTTGCGATGGGTAGTGAGGATGTAGGTGCGGATGGGATTCCAGATACAAATGTTAAAATAATTGATGAGGAACATCCTCAAGGCTATTGGACCGACCCAACCGAAAAGGATGGCATCTTCCAGGCAGAAACAGAAGACCTTGATGAAGATAATGTGTTTGATTGCGTTCATGGCAGTTATAAAGGACAAAACTATAATTGGACAGAGGTCCAAACGCAAGTCCCAATTACTCAATTTGACAGGTTACCTCCAAATACCGATGAATTTGGTGATATTGCTACAAATCAAATCAATAAGATTGAATGCGTGATTTATACCAATCATGCCTGTGCCGGCAGATTAGGCAATGGAGTGCATTTTAACGGAGCCATCGTCTCTAAAGACGAGGCATTAATCTATCGCAATACCATTACCTTAAATTATGATGAGCGTATCCACAGCAGATACCGCAAAAACCCCAATTGGTTAATAGACCTCTGCCTGCCCCCAGGCTCAAAAGAGGTGCATTTGGTGCCGTATGAAAATTAGTTGACAAACGCTAAGCAATGTGGTATATTTATTAGCGAAAGATGAGGAGGTAAAGAATGGCCGTTGTTCACCCTGAATTTGTTGTTGACGAACACCAGAATCGCAAGGCAGTCCTGCTGCTGTATGAAGAATGGCGGAATATCGTGGAAGAGATGGAAGAACTCGCTGATATTAAAGCATACGACGAGGCAAAGGCTTCTCCTTCTGACTCCTTGTCCTTTGAGGATGCAGTGAGAGAAATCCGTGAAGGCAAAATCGCCTATGAATTATGAAATTTTCATCAAGAGGTCAGCACAACAGGCTCTTGCCAGGATTCCGCAGCCATATCAAGACCGCCTTGTAGAATCAATCCGTCAACTACACAGCGACCCACGCCCAGCAGGTGTACGGAAACTAATGGGAAGGAATGCGTGGAGAATCAGGGTTGGAGACTATCGAGTCATCTATGAAATAGACGATGACCAATCAAAGGTGCTGGTTGTAGTAATAGGACATCGCAAAGAAATTTATAGATTTGGAAGATAATATGCCTTTAAAGAGCCAAAGATGGCAGCAGTTTTAAGGGCTTTAAATTTGCTATAAAAAAGGAGTTTTTACAAATGAAAGATAAATTACAGCAAGAAAGCAAACTTTCAATCCCGAATCCCAAACCCCGAACCCCGAATTTCCTATGAAACAAGAAAAGGGATTTACTTTAATAGAATTAATGGTCGTGATTATGATAATCTCTATCATCGCGGCTTTTGTGTTTCCAACCGTATTTAAGAAAATATCACGCTCTAAACGGATTGGTGCACAGGCTCAAATAGAAATATATGGCGTTGCCCTTGACAGCTACCGATTAGATAATGGCAGCTACCCAACCACAGAGCAGAGATTACAGGCATTACGAACAGAACCTACTACCCCTCCCTTACCTAAAAATTGGGATGGCCCGTATCTTAAAAAGGAAATCCCATTAGACCCATGGGGAAATCCATACATCTATATTTGCCCGGGTGAAAATAGTCCTGATGGCTATGACCTGATTTCCTACGGTGCTAATGAGGAAGAAGGTGGAGAAGGTGATGACCAGGATATTGTTAGCTGGAGGGGACTTACAGTAGAGGAAAAAGGAGATTAAAGGTAAACATTCAGTTGTCATGGTTCGATAAGCTCACCATGACAATGCGTCACCTTCTCATCATGACAATGTGTTACCTTTTCACCATGACAATGTGTCACCCTGAGCTTGTCGAAGGGTGATGGTTAGAGAGTTGAAGGCTGATACCTGATTACTGAAAGCTTACCGATATTGAGGAAGAAAAATGAGGATTGAAGACAAGGATTTTACTTTATATACTTTGAACTATGCTACCAAGCTGATATATTCTGCCACTGATTTAAAGGGATTGCTCGAGAGGGCGATTGATATGTTTATTGAGTTGGCTGAAGCAGATGCGAGTTCAATAATATTGATTGATACTAAGGGTGGTGATTTGATTGTCAAGGTGGTGAAGAGTGGGGATTTGACGCTCTACAGATATCCAGAGACAAGATTAAAAATCACCAAAGGTATTCTTCAAGAAGTAATTAAGGAGACTAAACCTTATCTCTCTAAAGATTATGAGGAGTTTTGTGATTTAGGAGATGGTCTGGGTCAGAACGCAAGTTCTTTTGTTTGTATTCCCTTATTAGGAAGGGAAGAGGCAGTTGGGGTAGCCTGTCTTTATGCCAGGGAACCAGAAAGATTTAGCCAGGACACTATTAATCTCATATCTACTCTGGGGCCACCCAGGCTGGAGCAAACATAGAGAATGTTCGGTTATACAAGGAGCTTGAAGAGTGGGCAAAAGAGCTTGAAATTCGAGTGGCTGAGCGGACAAGAGAGCTTGCGGAGGCGAATGAGGAATTAAGGAAGATAGACCAGGCAAAATCCGACTTCCTTTCTACATCAGCCCATGAATTAAAAACTCCGCTAACCTCAATAAAGGCGATTGCCCTAACCATATTAGACAATCCTGATATGGAGGTCAGCACAAAAACAGAGTTCTTATCCCTCGTTAATTCAGAGGTGGATAGGCTGACTCGATTGATTAATGATATTTTGAATCTTTCCAAGATAGAGGCTGGTAAGTTAGAATGGAATATGAAAGAGATTTCCCTTCAGGAGGTGGTTGAGTCCTCGGTTAAAAACCTTCGTCCCCTGGCGGCTCAAAAAAAGCTAAATATCAAAATGGAGGCACAGGATAATCTGCCGATAATTGTAGGCGACTACGAAAGGCTGATTCAAGTGGTAACCAATCTCCTGTCTAACGCTATCAAGTTCACCCCGGAAGGAAGTGAGATAGAGACAAGGATAAAACAGAGGCATCAGCCGGAAGAGGTCTTGCAGGTGAGTGTGAGTGATACTGGAGTAGGTATTGCTAAGGAGGATTTAGAGAAGGTATTTGAAAGATTTAAGCAGGTGGGTGATAAAAAGAGTCAGGGGACAGGTTTGGGGTTAACTATATCTCGTGAGATTGTTCAGCATCATTGCGGCAAAATATGGGTCGAAAGTGAATTAGGAATGGGGACAACCTTCCATTTCACTATTCCGATTAAACTTAGAAAAGAAGGGTGATGTCCCGAACTGGCTAAAGTTAGGGAGGCATTAGAGTCGTAGAGAAAAAATAAATGTAAACTGTAAAATGGATAATGAAAAATTGAAAATTATCGTATTTCGCATGGTTTACCACTCTTTATTTACGCATTCTCATTTTACATTTTTCATTTTACAGTACCCATTTTACAGTTTTTCAATGAAGTTAGCCAGTTTGGGACACCACCAAAAGAAGGAGGAAAAGATGTCAGTAACGATAAATAACAAAATTGATATGGGTCGGTTGTTGCTTGATTACCACTTAATTACTGCGGAGCAACTTCAAAAGGCAGAGGAAGAAAGCCGGGAGAGAGACAAAGAAATTAGAGAGATTTTGATTGAATCAGGGGATGTTACAGAAGGGGCAATTAACTATGTGTTAAGCAGTTATCTTGACCTGCCTTATGTCCACATAACCCCTCAAATGGTTGATACTGAGGTAGCAAAATTAATTCCGCATGAAATCTTGAAGAGATATCGAATGATACCTGTTATCCGGGTTGATAATGAGCTCGAATTGGTGATGGCTGACCCAACCAATACTGCGGCAATTAAAGAAGCAGAAAGTATCACAGGCTGTTCTGTAAAGATTTCCATCGGGTTAACCGAAGAGATATTTGAACTAATCGACCATATCTTTAAGAAGGAAATCTCGCAGCTCCCGACACCTTCAAATGAGGTTGTAGTTGATACATCAGGGGTAGTTTTTGTGTACCAATATTTAACTGAGGCTTTTAATGAAGGGGCAACACATATCTATATTGAACCTGCCGGGAACGAGATAAGAGTCTGTTACAGAAAGGCTGATAGAAAATTGGAAGAGAAGAAACCCCAGCCATTGAATCTATATCCGGCAATCTGCGCCCGATTAAAGATAATGGCTAATATGGACCCTGAGCAAGGAGGTCTTTTTGAGGAGAAGAATATCTTCGCTAAGATAGGAGATAAAGAAATCTATCTTCGCATTTCAGTTTTACCCACCGTTTCTGGAGACTCATGGACGATTAAGATATTAGAGCGTGGCAGGAGTATTCCAAAAGTAGAGGAGTTAGGATTTAAAAACGAACTTCTTCCTCAAATAAAAAAAGTACTGAATCAACCTTCGGGTGTAATCATTATCACCGGACCAGCCGGTAGTGGTCGAACCACAACTGCCTATTCACTGTTGGCAGAGGTTGATACCACGAAAAAGCGGGTGGTTACCATCGAAGATGTTGTCTCCTATCAGAATAATGGATTTATCCAGATAGAGTCCAAAGGGCTCTTAAAATCAGCCCTTTCACAAGATGCTGATTTAGTTATGGTAGAGGATATGAGTCAAGGGCATGTTCTGGGGGCCTGCTTCAATGCCGCCCTGGCTGGAAGATTGATAGTAGGCCAAATGTATTACCCTTATGCCTTTGATTTACTTGACCATTTGACAAGGGTTTCAGGGAATTTACTGATTGCCTCTACCCTCTCAATGGTGATTGCCCAGAGAAAGATTCGTCTCCTCTGTGATTCTTGTAAAGAGGCTTATTCGCCCCCTCCTGAACTAAACATGGAGAATGTTACTATCTATCGGGCAGTAGGATGTGAAAGATGTAAATCTACCGGTTATCAGGGTAGTGAATATCTCTATGAGGTATTGATTCCGGATGAGAAGGTTAAAGGTTTGTTTCGTCAGAATAAAGGGTTAAAGGAGATAGAAGAGGAAGTTAGTGGATTCCTCAGTTTAAAAGAGACTCTTAAACAGAGATTAATTTCAGGAAAAATTAGTTTAGAGGAGGTGGTTTAAATGAATTTGGTTGAACTGTTTAAATTGTGCAAAGATAGAAATGCTTCAGACCTTCATCTATCCACAGGTGCAGAACCTTTGATTCGGGTGGTAGGGCAATTAGAAAAGGTGTCGGATGAGAAATTAAGTAAGGAAGATGTTCATTCTGCAATCTATAGCCTTCTTAATGATGAACAGAAGCTCAGGTTTGAAAAAGATAAGGAATTGGATTTTTCGATTGAGGTGACTGATATAGCCCGGTTTCGGGTGAACATATATTCACAAATGAGGGGAGAATCCGCTGCCTTCAGGCTAATTTCCACCCAAATCAGGAAAATCGCTGAATTAGGATTACCCGTTGCACTCGAGACCCTTGCCTTGGCAACAAAAGGTCTTGTCCTAATTACCGGACCTACAGGTTGTGGAAAGACTACCACCCTGGCGGCTATGATTGATTTAATCAACGAAAAGAAGACAAACCATATTATTACTATTGAAGACCCAATAGAATATATCTATGAGAACAAAAACTGTTTAATTGACCAGAGGGAGGTAGGGACACATACCGGTTCTTTCTGTAGTGCGTTACGGAATGCCCTCAGAGAGGACCCTAATGTAATTCTGATAGGAGAGATGCGGGATTTGGAAACAATCTCTATGGCATTAACTGCGGCTGAGACAGGACACTTAGTCTTCGCTACATTACATACCAATAGTGCTTCCCAGACGATAAACCGAATTGTGGATGTCTTTCCGGCAGACCAGCAAGCACAGGTCAAAACACAATTAGCTGATGCTATCTTAGGGATAGTCTCTCAAACCCTTATACCAACTATGGATGAAAAGAGCAGGCTCTGTGCAATTGAAGTGCTGATAGGGACACATGGGATAAAGAATCTAATCAGGGAAGGGAAGTTGCATCAGCTACCTTCTCTTATTCAAACCGGCAAGAAAGATGGAATGCAGACTATGGATCAGGCATTGGAAACTTTAGTAAATGAAGGCAAAATCACCAGGGATGAAGCGGCAAAGAGGGCATCCAGTTCAGAATTATTCAAAAAGTCTGACTACGGATATAGCTATGAACTGGGAAGGAGAGTTTAAGGTGAAAAGGAGGTTTAAGTAATGTTAAATGTGTAATGTGTTATGTGTTATGTAAGACATTACACATTACACATAACACATTTAACATATTATACGAGGAGGCAAAAATAAGATGAAGAAGAGAATTCTTTTGGCAGACGATGATGAAATTATCCTTAAGGTAGAGAAGTTTAACTTAGAGAAGGCAGGGTATGAGGTAATCACAGCCGGTAATGGGCAGGAGGCAGTAGACAGGGGTAGAGAGGTAAAACCGGATTTGTTTATTCTGGATGTTATGATGCCGGTTATGGATGGTTACACGGCCTTGTTAAAATTGAAGGGATACGAAGAGACTAAGAATATTCCGGCGATTATCCTTACGGCACAGGAAGGGGATGTATATAAGAAGATAAGTGGAGATATGGGGGCAGTAGAACACTTGAACAAGCCATTTAATCCTAATGACTTAGTAGCAAAGGTAACTGCTATATTGGGGTAAGCATTCAGTAATCAGGTATCAGCAGTCAGTGAGAGTCAGTAAAATCGAGGATGAAGGATGGAGAATGGAGGATGAAGGATAGAGAAGGAAATGGCACATATCCTTCCTCCTTCCTCCTCCATTCTCCATTCTCCATCCTTCATCCTAAATACCTAAAAAGGAGGAGTTATGGAAATAAACATTAAGGATATTCAAGAGATTTCAGTAGTTAAGGTGAGTGGTAGGATTGATGCCTCCACTGCCACTAACTTAGAGAATGAGTTAAATGGACTCATCACATCTGGAAAGATTAAGATTGTCATCAATTTTAGTGGTGTTGAGTATATCTCAAGTGGTGGTCTGAGGGTACTATTATCAACCGCTAAGGAACTGAAAAAGAAGGATGGGAATTTGAGATTATGTCAGATGGAAGCGAATGTCTATAAGGTATTTAAACTTGCTGGATTTACAGCTATATTCAACATTTATGAGACAGAAGATGAGGCGTTAAATAGTTGAAAGTTTATAAAGTTATAAAGTTTATAAAGTTATAAAGTGGGAAAACGATGAAGATTGAACGGTTTGAAGATATTATTGCTTAGCAAAAATCTAAGGTTTTTACTGTGGATATTTATAATTTATTTTCTGCAAGTAAAGATTTTAGTTTTCGCGACCAAATTTGTAGGGCTTCAGTTTCCATTATGAATAATATAGCAGAAGGTTTCGAGCGGAAAACAAACAATGAATTCAAGCAGTTTTTGTACATAGCAAAAGGTTCTTGTGGTGAAGTTCGTTCAATGCTTTATCTGGCAAAAGAGTTTAATAAAATTACAGAAAAAGATTTCGAAAAACTTTTTGTTCAATCTGAAGAGATTTCTAAAATGCTTTCAGGCTTCATCAAAACTTTATGAACTTTACAAACTTTATGAACTTTACAAACTTTACAAACTTTACAAACTTTCAACGTATATCTTCGTGTCTTAGTGGTAGAACAGTTAAGAAGTTTTTTGGAGGTGAAACATGGCTAACAAAAAGATATTAGTTGTTGAAGACACACCATTGAATATGGAGTTGTGTCGTGACCTGCTTGAGGTAGCAGGTTATGAGGTTTATGAAGCCACGAATGCCGATGAAGCCATAAAGCAAGTCAAGCAAAACAAGTTTGACATTATCCTGATGGATGTTCAACTCCCCGGGATGGATGGGCTTACCGCTACAAAGATAATCAAAGAAGACTCTATAAATAAAGATACTCCCATTGTGGCTCTCACTGCTTATGCTATGGCAGGGGATAAGGAGAAGATAATGGCATCAGGCTGTGATGGGTATATCACTAAACCCATCAATACGAGGGAATTTGCCCAGACTGTAGCCGAGTTTTTGAGGTCTTAGTATCTTACCGATAAAATCCTGGCACAAAGAGCAGGAAAATTTGTATCTCTGTGGGTAATGGGGTCAGTTACTGGGAGAAATTTCCATAGAAGAGTAACAACCCACTAACCCCCTTTATTAAGGGGGAATAAAACGGGGTTGTGCCATATTCCCCCTTAATAAACTTATCCTTACCCACATCTTTTTCTGTCTTTATAAGTCTATGGTGGACAACATGTTACTCAAAGATAAGGGATGAAATACGGTAAAATGGGTACTGTAAGATGAAAAATGTAAAATGAGAATGCGTAAATAAAAGATGGTA
>JBDRHR010000080.1:0-3251 GCA_043816605.1 Nitrospirota bacterium | reverse complement strand
AAATTTTTGCCTAATAAGGTATGAAAATAATGCCACCCCTTCGGGGTTTAATTGTCCTTGTTTAACAATTGCTATAATAATGTCATCCCTTCGGGATTAATGCAAAAGATAAAAGAAGCCAAAAACAGGTAATTCTAACTTCAACAGGAGGGCATTATTGTCCCAAACAATCAAGACAAGCAAATCACAACCCAATACTGTTCGGAATGATTAATGCCATTCAGGACAGATACTACCTTTACTTTTCCTAAGTTCCGTTAGGAACATAATATCGGTAGAAACAATAACCATAGACAAACCAAAAGTTCCGTAGGAACGATATAAATTTTAAGCCGATTGAATTTTAAATATATCATGCCTACGGCATTTATGCTTGTGTAATATCTATTTCTACCAATATGTTGTCCCTACGGGATATGTAAAAATTTAAGGAATATAAATTATAGTGGTCTTCACGGAAATATGGGGATACATCCAATACTGTTTAGCATGATTTGGCATTCCGAACAGTATTGATCACAACCCCGAAGGGGTAGCATTATTGTAGCAAACAGCCGGAACAAGAAATCCTAACCCCGAAGGGGTAGCATTATTGTAGCAAACAGCCGGAACAAGAAATCCTAACCCCGAAGGGGTGGCATTATTTTCATACCTTTTGGGGACATTGGAGGTCAAGCGGAAACTTAATGGGGATGGTATTAGGAGGAGTTGGGAGAGAAGAGGAGAGAATAAACATCTAATGTAGGATTGGCGGCAAGAGAATCTATCGTAGATTTAAACCGTTTCTGCACATTTAGACCACGCAAGCGTAAGGTATTTAATATGCTCATCAATGTTTCCCGGGTCAACGCTCCCTCATCACTCTGTGAGCCAAAACTCACTTTGCGGGCAATCACCAGTCCCCTTAAGGGACGCTCCGCAAAATTATTATCTGCAGGAATACTTCTATCCTTTGCCCAATGATACATACGATTCGCATGTTTACGATAAATATCCTGAATCCTCTGTATCCCCGGATGCTGAGCTGATGTATTCATTACTGCTTCAATCCTGCTTTGCAATTTCTTAGCCTGAGATAAATATTCCCCATCCGTTATTGCCATCAATTTGTTGTTGCTTCTTAAAACAATCTTCACAAAAACTCATAGTTCCTTTATCGGTATTTTCCAGTATTTCCTTTAGCTTTCACTCCCATTTCACTGACCCATTACCTGAGGGAAGAAAATGGCCAATACGGAGTTGGGATGGTAAAAGCGGTAAGAGAGCTCAGTTCCTCGCTAACCTTTTAATAAAAAAGGGGTTACCGGAACAAGATGCATTAGAGAAGGCATTAGAAACTCTTAGAGCCGTTTGGGAAACATTCAAACAGGTTGAAGAATCAATACCAGCAAACTTATCGCTAATAAGAAAGAATGGACATCTTACGGTCTTAAAAGAGTACCAGAAAGGGGATGGGAAAGTTGTTATATCGTTCCTACGGAACTTTTGGTTCGTCGCAGGTTATTATTTCTACCGATATTATGTTCCTAACGGAACAATTGTCATAGAATACTTCAGGGAGTATCTTACATCATACCCCAAGGTGAAAATTGGGGACAGTTTATGTAACCTTTTTAATATCAAGTGGTAACAAATAAAATATTTCCTTTCTTACTCCTCTTAGGATTCTCCTTCTTCACCAAGCATACAGACATATTTTTATTGTAATTATTTGAATTTAATAGATTTATGTAAACCGTCCTCATTCTTCTCTTTCTAATTTTCTCCTTCTCCTTTTAATTTCTTTTTCCACCTGGTTTACAAAGCAGAAAATATAAGGTTTTTCGCTTCCTGAATTAATCTCTTTTCCTCTTCTTCTGCCTCCTCGCTCATTATCTCGGCTACTTTATTAATCTCATCTTTAGAGCTTATACTTCCGGTAGAAACTGTCTTTATCGTCTCGTCTTCTATAATTAATTCCTTTGTATCCATGTCAAAATGGAAGTTATGGTTACTACCAAATTGCCAGATTTCATGGGGTCTAATTGTATGAAATAACTCACGATTTATAACGCCAATAAGTTTGCATTTTAGAATACTATCCGGTTGACACACATGAGAGAGCCGCTCGATAATGTAAGGGGTTGGGTCACCGGATGAAGAAAAGGTTGTCAAAGAAATCTTAAATTCATTCATCGGCTGAGGCTTGAGCTTGATGTATTCTAATGTTTCCAGACCTCCTTTATTTAGCTCTAAATAATAAAATCCTGTAGGATTGGACATTTCCCCAAAACTCATCCGTTCAGTTGCCCCGGGGATAATCACTTGTTTATCCCCTATTTCAAACACCTCTGTCTTGTGTTGATGCCCGACAAAAACATAATTTACACCTTGCAATTGGGAAATAGTCTCATACCTCAACAAAGGTTCATGGACATCCCCTGGCATATGATTTTCAATGCCATAATGGAGCAAAAGGATGTTTATATCACCAATGGTAGGAAATGTAAGGTTAGTTAATGGGTCGTCTTCTTTAATAAGTTTAGGGTTGTATGAGAGTCCTCCGACAACCACATCTAAGTCTTTAATCTTCGTTTTGACCGTTTGAATTTGCGTTGTTTCGTATAAAAGATGTGCCTGTTCAACCTCATGAAAGATGCGTTGAGGGATACCTTCTTTAGCAAATGTCCGGGTTTTGGGGACATCGTGAGTTCCACCAATTAAAAAGGTTTGGATATTATTTTTTAATAGCCGCTGAAATTCTTTAGCCACAAATATTAACTCAGTATTTCGAGGGTCAGGCATATCAAAGAGGTCTCCAGAATGTAGAAACAAATCCACCTGCCGCTCAAGACTAAATTCAATCGTCTGTTGAAATGCCTGACGAATTATTGCTCGTCGCTCCTCCAATCTGACAGGAGACATTTTGGCATAGTAATTATTTAAATGATTATCTGCGGTTAGAACTACTTTTATAGACATTTTTGCCTCGTCTTTTGTAAGCATTCAGTAATCAGGTATTAGCAGTCAGTAAGAACCATAAAAATCAAGGTGACTGCTAAATCATAATTCTATCTGGTTACCTTGATATGATGGTCTATCCCTTTTAAAATCTGATACCTGAATGCTCACTTTCATCTGAAAATCCCCTTTTCTCTTTAATAAGCCTTTTGGTATCAAGGAGTTATGTATTTTTATCCTCTATTCTGTAACTATTGAAATCTTATTTTGGACACTATATCCCCTTGACAGGCTAACCAAAAAATTCCAAT
>JBDRHR010000079.1:0-6246 GCA_043816605.1 Nitrospirota bacterium | reverse complement strand
AAATCCTAACCCCGAAGGGGTGATATTATTATAAATCTGTGTAGCAAATTCCAACTGCACAGGACAAAATATTTAATGATAATTTCTCTAATCGTTTACCTTAAATTGTCCAGCAATATTTGTGGGTAAAGATAAGTTTTTAAGGGGGAATATGGCATAACCCTGTTTTATTCCCCCTTAAAAAAGGGGGTTAGGGGTGTTGTTCTTCTTGCCCGGTCAAAAAATAACCCCGCGTAACTGACCGATTACTAGATTTTTAAAATTTTTCTTGACTTGAGTGGTTTTTATATGGTATAATTTTTATCAGATGAGGAAATTCGTAGAGAGAAAATACGATTGGAGGGCTAAAAAGTAATGTCCGAAACTATTCTGAGGATACTTCGGTGGATATCTTACACCTCCCCTAAAAATCAAAACTCCTATTACTTAATTCTGCTTTTGAGATCTAACACCGATTTGACATTTGAAAGATAAGGATAAGTAGATGAGAATTTCACATGAACAGATAGATATTTTGAAAAAGGAAATTATAGCTGTTTTACCAGACGCAATTGTTTATCTTTTTGGCTCACGGGCAGATGATAATAAAAAAGGTGGAGATATCGATATTATGATTCTATCTAATAGGAAAATAAGTTGGAAGGAAAAGGCTATGATAAAATGGCATTATTTTGGAAAATTTGGCGAGCAAAAACTTGATATAATATCCTCTACTTTTAAAGAAGAAACCCCTTTTAAACAAATAGTGCTACAAGAAGGAATAAGATTATGAAAACCGAATTCTTAATGATAGAAAAGATAAAAGAGGATTTTAATAAGCTGGAGCAAGCAGTTGAAATGTTGAAATATTCATTACAGCAATGCCGGAAAATAGGAATAAAGACAGATTATTCTTTAGAAGAACTTGATAGATTTGAAAGCCTTACTTCCAGATTTGCCAGAACCGGTGATATTTACACACAGAAAGTAATGAAAGGAATAATCCTGATTTTAAGAGAAGAATTAGGAACATTTATAGATAGAACAAATTTGTTTGAAAAACTGGAAATATCCAGTGCAGAAGATTTAAAATTGATAAGGGACTTAAGAAATGAAATATCTCATGAATATAAAGTAGAGGATATTACTGAGATATTTGAATCTGTAATTGAATATAGCGATAAACTGATTGAAATTATTGAAAGGACAAAAAGATTTATTGAAAAGAAAAAATTGATTCATAGTTAATCCATAATCGGTCAATTACGCGGGGTTATTTTTTGACCGGGCAAGAAGAACAACCCCCTAACCCCCTTTTTTAAGGGGGAATAAAACGAGGTTGTGCCATATTCCCCCTTAAAAAAGGGGGTTAGGGGGTTGTTTTCCCTCGCGTAACTGACCGATTACTTTGATCCTGTTTATCCCCTTGACTTTTAAATAATGGTGTGATATACTGAAAAGAAGTTGAAAGGGAGAAGAGAGAAGGGAAAAAAACCCTATCTAACTTCTGCTCTTCTGTTATTTGCTGATAGCTGAAGGCTGATCGCTGAATGCTTACTAAGGGAGGTAGATGTAAAAATGCTTTGTGATATTTGTCAAAAAGAAGAGGCAACTATATTTTATAAGGAAATGATGAATAACAAATATACCGAGATGCATCTATGTGAGAGATGTGCTGGTGAGCAAGGAGTTAAAAAATTACAGATTCCATCTGCTATTACTAATCTTTTATCTGCATTAGCTGAATTAAGTACCGAGTCTGTGCCTAAGGAAATAGTAGGGGAAAAATGCCCTGGATGTGGTTTTACCTATTCAGATTTTCGCGAAAGAGGGAAATTGGGTTGTAGCCAATGTTATCAATCCTTTAGTGAGCCATTGTCTAATATCCTGCGTAAAATTCATGGCAATATTCAGCATAATGGTAAATCTCCTTCTACCCCTTCTACTTCCTCTATTCCTTCTACTTCTTCTGCTGTGCCGGTAGTAAAGGAAACAGGTCCATCAAAGGAAATTACGGTGTTACGCCAGGCATTAGATGCGGCAATTAAAAAGGAAGAATATGAGGAGGCGGCTAAATTACGAGACCAGATTCGAGCATTAGAAAAGGAGGTAACACTTTAGCCAGTTGAAGCAAAACCTTGGTAAATGGTAAATGGTAAGTGGTAACCTGATTACCATTTACCATTTACCATTTACCATTTACCATTTACCGATTACCGATTACCTTGCATTTCGCTTGGCTAAATAGTTACGAAAAGGAATAATGGATTTAAAAAAATTTATTGATACCCCGGCAGAATGGTTAAATAATACCGGCGCCCATGCGGATATTGTCATCAGCACAAGGGTAAGATTAGCCCGCAATATCATCGGAATACCATTTACCAATTGTGCCAAAGAGCCTGAACTTAATAAGGTTATCGCAGAGGTAAAAGAGGCGGTTAAAAATAATTCCTATCTTACCAATGCGGTTATGATAGACTTAAGCCAGGTAAATAATTTAATTAAACAATTTTTAGTTGAGCGACACCTGATTAGTCGTGAGTTAGCCGAAAATAAAAAAGGGGTAGTCCTGGTAAGCGATAAAGAGATGATAAATATTATGGTAAATGAAGAAGACCACCTGCGAATACAGACCTTTTCTTCCGGATTAGAGCCGGTGAGGACATGGCAGATGATTAACCATGTTGACAATGAATTATCTAAATTCCTGAAATATGCCTATTCATCAAATTGGGGTTATTTAACTGCCTGCCCAACCAATGTGGGCACCGGGATGCGGACATCGATGATGATACATCTGCCGGCACTCGATATTACTAAACAAATACGAAAAATACTTCATGCTATCTCTCAGGTAGGATTGGCTATTCGTGGGCTTTATGGTGAGGGAACAGAGGCTCTGGGCGATTTTTTTCAGATATCTAATCAAGTAACTTTGGGCAGAAGTGAGCAGGAGATTACTGAAAATATAGAAAGAATCACTAATCAGATTATTGGTCATGAGCAAAAGGCACGAGAGGTGTTAATGAAGGAAAACCGAGTTCAATTAGAAGACCAAATCATGCGTGCTTACGCTACCCTGACCTATGCCAGGATTATTTCCTCAAAAGAGGCTTTAGAGCTCCTGTCTTTAGTCCGATTAGGGGTAGGGATGGGATTAATAAAAGATGTCTCATTGAAGATTATAAATGAGCTTTTAGTTATTTCTCAACCGGCACATGTTCAATTATTAGCCGGTGAGGTTTTAAGTCGTCCAGCTCGTGATGTCAAACGGGCGATTATAATTCAACAAAAATTACTTAGGAGTTGAAAGTTTGTAAAGTTATAAAGTTTATAAAGTTCGTATTTACAGATTTTCAACTTTATAAACTTTACAAACTTTACAAACTTTATAAACTTTACAAACTTTACAAACTTTACAAACTAAAATGAGGAGATGAAAATATGTTTGAACGATTTACCGAAAGGGCAAGAAGGGTATTACAATTAGCTCAGGAAGAGGCAAAACGGCTTGGTCATGATTACCTGGGGACAGAACACATTCTCTTAGCTTTAGTCAGGGAAGGAGAGGGGGTAGCCGCAGAGGTATTAAATAGCCTTGGTGTCAGCCTTGAGGCTATACGAATAGAGATAGAAAAACAAGTTCCTCCAGGAGGAAATTTGCTCACGATGGGTGAGGTTCCATTTACCCCTCATTCTAAAAAGGTATTAGAATTAGCCGTAGAGGAGGCAAGAAATCTACACCATAATTACATCGGGACAGAGCATCTGTTATTAGGTTTAATTCGGGAAGGAGAAAGTGTGGGGGCAAGGGTGT
Organism: Nitrospirota bacterium; assembly: GCA_043816605.1. Classification (GTDB taxonomy): domain Bacteria; phylum UBA9089; class CG2-30-40-21; order CG2-30-40-21; family SBAY01; genus JBDRHR01. The sequence continues at coordinate 2,447 of JBDRHR010000079.1, read as the reverse complement.
TGACTGCCGTAGGTATAAATTTAGATCAGGTTAGAGATGGGGTGATTAAATTATTAAGTGGGGCTATACCTTCAGGTGTTGCTGGAGCGGCGGGTCAAAAAAAGACAACCACGCCTGTCTTGGATGCCTTCTCCAGAGATTTAACGGCATTAGCCAAGGATGATAAATTAGACCCGGTGGTTGGTCGCAAGGACGAGATAGAACGAGTAATTCAAATATTATCCCGCAGAAAGAAAAATAATCCTGTTTTGATAGGTGACCCGGGTGTAGGCAAAACAGCTATTGTCGAAGGGCTGGCACAAATGGTAATTTCAGGGAGGATTCCTGAGGTATTGGCTAATAAACGGGTTTTATGTTTAGACTTAGCCGGTATTGTCGCCGGAACTAAATATCGGGGTGAATTTGAGGAACGCCTAAAACGAATAATGAATGAAATTAAACAATCATCAGATGTGATTATGTTCATAGATGAGGTGCATACATTAGTTGGTGCCGGTGGGGCAGAAGGGGCAATAGATGCCTCAGCTATTTTAAAACCTGCCTTAGCCCGGGGTGAATTACAGTGTATTGGTGCCACAACATTAGATGAATATCGTAAGTATATTGAGCGGGATGCGGCATTAGAACGCAGATTCCAAACAATTATGGTCGATGAACCCTCTGTTGCGGATACTATTGAGATTTTGAAGGGGCTTAGAGATAAATATGAGGCGCATCATCGGGTAAAATATGAAGATGCGGCATTAGATGCTGCGGCTAAACTTGCCAATCGATACATAGCAGATAGATTCTTGCCGGATAAGGCTATAGATTTAATAGATGAGGCAGGGGCAAAGGCACGAATTAAGGTGATGACTAAACCACCAGACCTTAAAGAATTAGAAAAGGAATTAGAGCAAATTGTCAAGGAAAAAAATGCCACTGTTACTTCACAAGAATTTGAGAAGGCGGCTGATTTACGCGACAAAGAAAAAGACATCTGTAAAAGGATAGAAGAGACTAAGAAAAAATGGGAAAGTGAACATCAGGAAGAAACAACCAATGTTATCAATAAGGAAGATATTGCCGATATTGTTTCCAAATGGACAGGTGTGCCTGTTTTTAAATTAGTAGAAAAAGAATCTGAAAAATTACTACGAATGGAGGAGGATATTCATGAGCGGGTTATTAGCCAGGATGAGGCAATTTCGGCATTGTCCAGGGCAATGCGTCGGGCAAGAACCGGACTTAAAGACCCAAAAAGACCTATGGGTTCATTCATCTTTCTTGGACCTACCGGCGTAGGAAAAACAGAACTCGCCAAGGCATTGGCTGAATTCTTATTCGATGATGAAGAAGCCCTTATCCAGATTGATATGTCGGAATTTATGGAGAAATTTGCTGTCTCCAGATTAGTTGGTGCCCCTCCGGGATATGTGGGTTATGAAGAAGGAGGAGAACTAACCGAAAAGGTGAGGAGAAAACCTTACTCCGTTGTTCTCTTAGATGAGATTGAGAAGGCTCACCCGGATGTGTTTAATATCCTCTTGCAGGTATTTGAAGACGGTCATCTTACGGATAACCTTGGGCATACGGTGGATTTTAGAAATACGGTAATAATTATGACCTCTAATGTAGGGGCAAGGGACATATTTGAGGCAAAAGATATGGGATTTATAAAGGCTGCGGCTGACAAAACTTATGGTGATATTAAGGATAAGGTGCTGTCCGAGATGAAGAAGATGTTTAATCCTGAGTTCCTTAATAGGATTGATGATACCATTGTCTTCCATCCATTAAGTCAGGAAGATGTGAAAAAGATTGTAACCTTAATGATTGACAAGCTAAATGAGCGATTAGAGGAGCAAAATATAGAGCTTGAATTAAGTGAGGATGGGGTAACTTTCTTAGCGGAAAAAGGCTATGACCCTGCCTATGGTGCCAGACCACTGAGAAGGGCTATTCAAAAATATATTGAAGACCCCTTATCAGAAGAACTCCTTAGAGCTAAATTCCCTAAAGGCGGAAAGATATTAGTTGAAAAAGAAGAGGATAAACTAATATTTAAAGAAAAGGGGAAGAAAAAGAAGGGTTAATCTCAATACGCGAGAAAAGATTTCACGCAAAGATGCAAAGAAAAATTAGAAATAAATTAGGTGATTTTCTTGGAATTAATCCTTTAGGATTTCATTCCCTCTTGAGAGTTTAGCATGTCGTAATCGGTCAGTTACTCGGGGTTATTTTTTGACCGGGCAAGAAGAACAACCCCCTAACCCCCTTTTTTAAGGGGGAATAAAACAGGGTTGTGCCATATTCCCCCTTAAAAACTTATCCTTACCCACAAGTCTATAATATCTTACAAATAAGGATGTTATGTGAATAATTACAGGGGTAATTGTTCAGTCAGTTAAAAATTTTGTAGTATAAATAACTGTAAATTGTAAAATGGATAATGAAAAATTGAAAAA
>JBDRHR010000078.1:0-15252 GCA_043816605.1 Nitrospirota bacterium | reverse complement strand
TCAAGATATATATTAAATCCCAAAACTATGGATTCTTCAATTCCAGCTTCTTTTAAGTCACTAATAGTCTTTAAAATTTCATCAATAAAGCTTTTTGATTTGCAGAACTGATATAGTTTGCAGAATTTTTGGATAGGAAATCCTCGGGTTTGAATGGCAACTTAAATCCAAGAGGCATAATAAACAAGCCTTCGTCAGCAATGATGTCTTTCTTAAAAAATAACTTTATAAAATCCACAAAGTTAAGCGCTGCCCGAGCCACCAACATAAAGATATATGGTTCAAGTGCTTCATTATAAAAATGAGCAACATTATTTCTGCGATATTGAATCAAACCAAGATTTTCTTTTGTTGCTAAAAAACTTTTTGGTTTGATTTTCCCATTAATATAATCGTCAACATACCCAATAGCTGTGCCAAAAGGAATAGTATGTTCTTCTTTTTGGCGAAAAGATTCAGAAGTCTCCTCCTGGGAGGGGTTAGGGGTGGGCTCTTTTTTTTGAGCTATGTCTTTTTTTACAAAGATAGATTTATCTTTGATATACTTGCGGATAAAAGCCTTTAAGACTAACTCCCAAGCATTCATTATCAACAAGGTTACTGTTTCATAGCGATAAGCAATATTAGGCTTGTTGTGTAATTCAATTGCGGCAAAATATGCTGATATAGAATTTTTTAGCAAATTGTATTGTACCATTTTTCTTTTCGTCATAAAATGTTGCTCCTTACCTTAATTTTACCATATCATAATTTGCAATCAACAACTCTTTTCCTTTTTGTGCTGTTTTCTGCTTATAATTGTTCATCCCGTATTGCAATTCCCACTCAACCTGATAAAAGTCTCTAAATAATTCTCGGATATACTCGTTATTATCATAGGTCATTAACCACTTATGCTTACATTGCTTGAGATTTTCAAGAAATACTTCGTGATCAAAATCTACATGAAGACATCCCTTTTCCCCATATAATCTTGACTGAGTAGTTGAATAATAGGGTGGGTCCAAAAAAACAAATACATTTTCGCCCTCTCTACATAAGAGATCAGTATAATCTTTTGGGCTGAATTCTATATGTTTAACAATATTGTAAGCGTATTCCAACCGCTCAATTGAAGATAATGTAAAGCGTTTTTCAAATGTTTGTTCTGAATATCCTCCACTATCCACAACACCGGAGAATGTAATCCTGTTTAGCACAAAAAAATCGACTGCTCGTTGAAAATCTGACAACGCCTGCCTCCGTTTGGCAATAAGTTTTTGAAATAATTCTCTTCCATTAACATATTCTTCTTTCACTCTGAGAATTTCTTTGATTAACTCATCCTTATTTGATTGTAATTCCTTCCAGAAACAATATAAATCATAATTTATATCACTTGCATAATATTGAGTATACGGTTTTTTCTGAACACAGTAAAATGAAAAGGACCCTCCTCCAAAAAATGGTTCTCTCAACTCTTGATATTGAGGAATAAACGCAGAAAGATAGCCTACTGCCCTGGATTTTCCACCTGGATAGCGTAAAGGACTTTTAATCATCTTTTTTCCCTCTCACCGTATTCTACTATGACCTCAAAGTTGTTTGCTTTTGCCTCTTTGAAAAGGGTATTAACAAATTCTTCTTTATTTTCTCTAAAACAGTTCCCTCGAAAAAATGTTTTAATCTCGATTTCATTCATATTTGTTGTAATTTTGTCCTGTATTTTTTCAGATGTTAATCTGAGTACAGGAATAAAATTGACAAACGTTTTCGAGTTAACATCTGTTTCTTCATAGAGTTCAGCTATATTTGAAAAAAGCATCATCTTGATAAGCCCATCTTTTATATCATTTTCCCCGGGCTTTTCTTGAGTGTCAATTCCAATATGTTTTCGTCCTAATTTCTCAGCAACTATACTCGTTTGCCCGCTTCCAGCAAATATATCAATAACAGTATCATCCTTATACGAATAAAACTGAATAACCCTTTTGGCCAGTTCTTCCGGAAAAGGACAGGGATGAAGATTTTGTTGGGGAGCAACCGGGGGAATTTTCCAAACATTTTTGCTTATTTCTCCCTGATAATTATTCATATCCAGTTTATTATCTTGTTTTTCTTTGGATGAACGAAAGTGGTAGATATTATTTTCTTCCTTTTTACCTGCCGGCTTTTGGAAAACCAATACATATTCAGCAACCAAACTGGGATAATAATAACCTGGATATGGGTGTTGTATTAACACACCGCTTCTCTTATCTTTTGCAATCTCTTTTTCCCAAATAATATCTTCCTTGAACTGCCAACCTATTTCCTCCATCCATCCTGTAAAATGAAAAGGTATCGGTACTCGAATGCCATTCCAACCAATTGGAGAAATATTCACAACATTATGTCCTCCTGGTTTAATAATACGATACAATTCCTTAAACCGATCAATCAAAAAAGTTCGATAAAAATCATAAGATACTTCTTCGCGTGTCCAATACTTGATTTTCCCTTCAAGTTTTTGGATATGTTCTTCATAATTGATAGCGTTAGGATATGGGGGAGAGGTAAAGGCAAGAATAATAGAATCATCAGGAATAGCCTTCATAGCCTCTAAACAGTCGCCTTGAATAATTTCCCCTTGCCCAATTTTATGGACTCTAATCTTCTCTTGTGTCCATTTGAATCGTTTCCCTAATTCCAATGCTGAAATAATTTGTAACGCCTTCGTGGTTCCAATTCCCGGGAATTCGCTTAGTTTTTCTATAGAAATTGAATTGTTTAGATTTATGCGAATATACTCAAGAAGTTCTTTGCTTAAATCAAAGACATTTTTTTCTTTGGAACCATGTCCCAAAATAATAGCAATCAAATCTTCAGTGCTTATTTGGGCAGGATTTTTAATCTCAAGCAATTTTTCTCTTGGTTTTTTAGATTCAGTATTCATTGTACCTCATTTCCTTATTTCTGCTAATCCCCAAACCCTTCCTTAGCCCCTTCAAAATCATCCCCCAAATCCTTGAGCTTAACATTAGTTTCAACCTGCACATTTGCCTTACCCTATAATAATGTCATCCCTTCGGGATTTATTGTTTTGTTTTGATTCATTGCTACAATAATAACACCCCTTCGGGGTTGTGGTATGTTTGTCCCAGTATCATTCTTCTTCCTGTTTGCCAATTAATCCCTTTGCATCTTTTTCTTCTAATTCCAGTTTTGGAATAGCGATTTGGACACGCCTTTCTACCTGTTTAATATGTTCCGCAGGAGGTAATTCTTCAGGCAGTCTCCCCCCGATACGCTTGATAGCATCTCTAACTTCTTTACCGACATCTGCATGAGTCCTGATAGCTGATTGCTGGTTTTTCACCCGTTCACGAGCAAGTTTATCGCGTGTCTGGGTCATACGAAACTGGTTTGCCGCAAGCTCAGTTGTATCCATCCTATCCATTAGATTTTCTTTTTCGGGGATTCTTTTAAATTGCTTAATGGCATCCCTGCCCATTCCTCCATACATCCCTTTATATCCTGCATCATGGAAAACACCAAACATCCTGTCCTGCACTCCTGCATCACGCGCCGCACCTGACAATGCCTTAAATTCTTCAGATGTCTGCTTGCGCAGTTCCAACCGCTCAATATCAGCGGCGATTTTCTCTGAGATTTCCTGCCTGCGGGTTTGAATTGCAAAATACTTCTGAGCATTGGCAATTTCAGGCTTACGAGGGTCGCCATTCTGAGCAATAAGATAACAGGCGAATCGGGACAGATGATAATCTGGAATCTCTCGTGAACTTCCTGACCCAAGTTCAACCATTTTGCCGGCGCCGGCAAAATGGTTTTCAGGAGTATTCCCTGATTTTTTACAGGAGGTTATCGCCCTTTTAACGGCATCTTCAAACCGCCTCCATTGTGTATATCCCAAGAAAGGCTGAATTTCCCGCGCACTCCAATACTCTGCTCCATATTCATTTATTTTCTTCAACTCTTCAAAAGACTTGCTTCCCATTGGTACTAAATTTTTATTTGACATACTTCCTCCTAAAACAAACGGCTCATATCGTCTTAAAATCCACACCTGCGTCTTTCATTTGCAGGGCAGTATTGATTTTTAATTGGTCGTCCAAGTGGAATTTTCTACCAGCCATCACTCACCATATCCTAACTCCTCCAGATTTTTTTACTTCTCATCGCTCCTCACTTTCCAGTCTGCTTTGCTCAATTCTATCTCTATCTCTTCCGGACTTGGCAATACACCCTTGAATTTCTCCGGCAGGGATTCAACCATCTTGGTGATATATCCGGAAACTCCAACCGGCTTTCTTATATCCCGCAGGGCATATTCTGTAATTATCCGGTTTTTAGACTTGCAAAGGATAATGCCAATGGAGGGTTTATCCTCAGGATGTCTCAATAAATCATCCACCGCAGAAAGGTAAAAGTTCATTTTACCGGCATATTCGGGAATAAACTCTCGTGCCTTAAGGTCAATAACCACAAAACAGCGAAGTTTCAGATGATAGAATAGCAGGTCAATATAAAAATCTTCCCCGCCTACCTCAAGATGAATCTGCCTGCCGACAAAAGCAAATCCTGCGCCGAGTTCCAAAAGAAACCTTTGAACATGTTCAATTAACCCCTGCTCCAGAACGCGCTCGTTGTAATCATCCCGCAAGGAAAGAAAATCAAAGACATACGGGTCTTTGGTTATTTGCTGGGCAAGGTCAGATTGTAGTGGTGGTAGCGTTCGTTCAAAGTTAGTTATGGATTTGCCTTGCCGCTGGTAAAGGTCATTCTCAATTTGCATCTCCAGAATACTCCGACTCCAACCGTTTTGGATTGTCTGGAGAATATACCACTCTCGCTCTTCGGCCGTAGCTATTTTGTCAATAATAATGCAGTTATGGAACCATGGAATTTGTGCAGCAAGCTGCTGCACTTTTTCACGGTCTGGCCAAGCAGCAGCGAAAGCACGCATATATTTGAGATTCCGTGACGAAAAACCCTTTATTTCTGGAAATTCTTTTTTTAGATCATAGGCTAATCGTTCAATAACTTTCGCCCCCCAGCCTTCACGGGTTTGCTGTTCCAGAATACATTTACCAATATCCCCATACAACAAAACTAATTCCCGGTTAGCAGATAGGGCAACATAGACACGAGTTGTGCGAATACGGTTCTTGAGTTCATCAAGAAATACCGCATAATTGTCCGGTAAGTTTATAACATTTGATAGAATAGGTGATTTAGTTTTTTTCGCCATACCCCAGCTCCTCCCGATTCTTTTTTATTAGAGCGGTCATCTCTTCACGCTATTTTCTATTCATCTTGACTTTTAATGAAAATAATATTTCAGACTCATAAGTAATTTGTCGCGTTTTGAGGTTATTTCCTCTAACCGCTGTCTTTCTTTCGCCACGACTTCCTCTGGGGCTCTGGTGATAAACTCTTCATTGGCTAATTTAGCCTGAATTAATTTTAAATCCTTTTCTACCTTTGATAACTCCTGACTCAATCGCCTTTCTTCTTCCCCTAAATCCACTACCCCTTCTAAAGACAGATAAAATTCAATTCCTTTGACGACTATTGTGGCTGACCCATTTGGTTTAGTTGCCTCAGGGTTAAAGAGGACTTCATTAATGTTAGTCAATCGGGTTAGGTATCCTGCATTTTCCTTTAATGTTCCTTCACTTTTGATAATAAGGGCAGGGAGTTTTAGTTTGGGTGGGATTCTCATCTCTGTCCGAATAGTGCGGATAGCCGTTACCACTTCCTGGATTGTTTCCATAGCCTTTATTGATTCCAAATCTAAATGTTCAGGGTTTGAAGTTGGCCAGGAGGTAACCATAATAGAATTTTGGGTTTTAATGGGTAACTTTTGCCACAGTTCTTCGGTGATAAATGGCATAAATGGATGGAGGAGTTTTATGATTGCATCAAAGGTAGTAACTAATAAATCCTGGGTTAATTTTTTTCGCTCTCCTCCCAATTCTGGTTTGACTAATTCTAAATACCAATCGCAATATTCATGCCAGACAAAATCATAAAGTATTTGAGCAGACTCGTTAAAACGATATGAATTTATTGTTTCGGTTACCTCAACAATTACCTGATTAAGACGGGTTAGTATCCATCTGTCCGCTAACGATAAATCCTTCGAAATTCGAAATTCGAAATTCGAAATTCGAAATTTGGAATTTGGAACATAATCCTCTAAATTCGTCAAAATGAGTCTGCCGGCGTTCCACAATTTATTACAAAAATGTCGGTAGCCTTCTATCCTTTCTTCAGCAAGCAGAATATCCCTTCCCTGGACAGCCATAATGGCTAAGGTAAAGCGTAAGGCATCTGTCCCATATTTATCAATCACCTTCAATGGGTCGATGACATTTCCATGTGATTTACTCATCTTTTGACCTTCGGCATCTCGAATCAGGGCATGAATATAAACCTGTTTAAACGGCACATCGCCCATAAACTTTAATCCCATCATTATCATCCTTGCCACCCAGAAGAAGATAATATCAAAGCCGGTAGAAAGCACTGAGGTGGGATAAAAAGCCGCCAAATCCTTTGTCTTCTCAGGAAAGCCTAATGTCGAAAATGGCCATAGTGCTGATGAAAACCAGGTATCAAGCACATCCGGGTCTTGAATTAATTCATTGCCTCCACACTCAGGGCATTTAGTTGGGTCTTGTCTTTCAACCAATATTGCCTTACATTTTTGACAATACCAAACCGGTATTTGATGTCCCCACCAAATCTGCCTTGAGATGCACCAATCCTTGATATTCTCCATCCATTCAAAATATGTCTTTTCCCAGTTTTTCGGGATGAATTCGAGCTTACCGTCTTTTACCGCCTCAATAGCCGGTTTAGCTATATCCTTCATTCGGACAAACCATTGCTGGGACAAGTAAGGTTCAATAATGGTCTGACAGCGATAGCAATGCCCAACGGCGTAGGAATAGTCCTCTCTTTTAATCAGTAATCCCTGTTCTTTGAGGTCTTCAACCAATTTTTTACGGCATTCATATCTATCCAATCCCTGATAATGACCGGCATTTTCATTCATGGTGGCATCAGGATTCAGGATATTAATTTGTGGGAGTGAGTGCCTTTTACCCATCTCAAAGTCATTTGGGTCGTGAGCAGGGGTAACCTTGACCGCACCGGTCCCAAATTCCTTCTCCACAAAATTATCCCCGACTACCTTAAGCCTTCGACCTAATATCGGCAGGATGACCTCTTTGCCAATCAAATGGCTATATCGTTTATCGTCTGGATTGACGGCAACGGCGGTATCTCCTAACATTGTTTCAGGTCTTGTCGTCGCTACTACTACAAATTGGTTCTCCTCCAGCCCTTCATATTTAATATAATCCAGATGTCCGTTTATGGTTTTATATTCTACCTCAATATCTGCCAATGCGGTCTGGCATCTTGGACACCAGTTCACAATATAATAATCGCGGTAAATAAACCCTTGTTCGTAAAGGGATACAAATACCTCACGGACGGCTTTGGACAATCCGTCATCCATAGTAAATCGAGTTCTCGACCAATCGCAGGATGTGCCTAACCTTTTCAACTGTTCAATGATCAAGTCCCCATACTCTTTTTTCCATTCCCAGACCCGCTGGATAAATTTTTCTCTACCCAAATCCTGCCGGGTTAAACCTTGTTGCCGCAGTTGTTTTTCAACCACATTTTGTGTAGCAATGCCGGCATGGTCTGTTCCCGGCAGCCAGAGTGTGTTATACCCTTGCATCCTTTTAAACCGTGTAAGGATGTCTTGTAAGGTATTATTCAAGGCATGACCTATATGAAGTGAGCCGGTAACATTTGGCGGCGGGATAACGATAGAAAAATGTTTTTTGGAAGAGTCGGTATCTGCACAGAAATAGTTATTCTCTTCCCAGTATTTATACCATTTTTTTTCAACTAAATGTGGTTCATAAGCCTTTGGAATATCCATTTTAATTTTTCTCCTTTGTAAATAGTCTTTTAAAGGGTAGTATACAATATTGTCCAGACAAAGTCAAGAAAATTTCACCACGGAGAACACAGAGAGCACAGAGAAAAATTAAAAAATAAGGGTTTTTAAAATAATTCTCCGTGCCTCCGTGTCTCTGTGGTGATTGCACAGGTTGGAATTTTTTGTCTTACAAGGGGTTAGAAACTATTTTAAAAAAAATTAAAAAAACACTTGACAACTCTATATGTTGTATTGTATAATCTCTATAACATCAATATATTGGTGAGGGGATAATATGAAGTGCCCATTTTGTAATAGTTCAGAAGATAAGGTTATAGACTCAAGAGAAATAAGTGAAGGGAGAATTATCAGGAGGCGAAGGGAGTGCTTGAAGTGTAGTAAAAGGTTTACTACCTACGAGGAGTTACGCGAGAAAATCCCTTATATCATCATAAAAAGGGATGGCAGCCAGGAATCTTTTGACCGCGAAAAACTCGTTACAGGCATTATGAAGGCATGTGAGAAAACCTCAATAGATGCCGAAACTGTGGAAGGGATAGTGGATGAAATTGAAAGTGCCATCCAAACTAAATATGACAAAGAAATCAAGAGTCAAGATTTGGGTGAGTTAATTATGGATAAACTTCATTCCTTGGATGAGGTGGCATATTTGCGATTTGCCTCTGTTTATAGGCAGTTTAAGGATGCCGGGGCATTTATGGAAGAGATAAAAGAAAGTTTTGGAGAAGGAGGCGCGAAAGGATAAATTATGTCTTTAGTTGTTTCTCTTAGAGTTCCAGATGGAATTATTGTAGCGGCAGATAGATTGATGACATTTCATACTCAGGCAGTGCCAAAGGAGGAGTTTGTCAGATGTCCTAAATGTGAGGCGAGGATTCCACATTCGCTTGTTTCACCACCACCTCCAGTTTTGGCACCGGGTTCATCAAATGTCCAAAAGCTATTCTGTATAAAAAAGAGGGATGTTAGTTTAGCCGTATTTGGTATGCCATTTTTAACCGGAAGAACAATAGAAAGTCATATAAGGGATTTCGAAAAGAGTGTTTTTGAGAATGAGACGGTTGAGCGGGTAGCGACAAAGGTTTCGGAATATTTTCATGCAGAATTGAATAAAGAGGTAGGTAATTTAGAGAATATTCCCGAGTATCAATTCCCGTTAGGTTTCCAATTATCCGGCTATGATGAACAGGATGTATCAATAGGAAAAACTTTTTCCATTGAACTCGGTAGAACCTTACGGGTAGAACCGTTACATAGCAAAGGTTACGGATGCTCAATAAGTGGAGACCAGAGGGTAATATTAAAATTATGGAAAGAAGACCCAAATATTCCGTTACCTATGCCGCCATTTCAGCTTTTACCTTTACAAGATGCGATTGATTATGCCATATTTCTTATTGATACCACCATTAAATTTCAGAGATTTACTCCAATGACTCCTACTTGTGGAGGTAGTATTGATGTAGCCGTGATTACGCATCATTCTGGATTTCAATGGATTGAAAAGAAGGAATTAGCCTTATGAAAATCGGTAAATGGTAAATGGTAAATGGTGATTGGTAACTATTTTTCTCTGCTTTCTCCTTTCTCCTTCTTACCTCTTACCTCTTACCATTTACTGATTACTATTTACCGATTACCTTATTATTAATTAGTAGGTATAGGTGGGGAGGGGGTTTTTATAATGCCTTTAGCCGTTGGATAATTTTATCTGATGGCTAAAGGCTTTTTTGTCTTATCTAAAGTTCTTTGTCTCGGACAGGGACAAGCCCTGTCCCTACAGATAACGAATTCGTAGGGACAACCTTTATGGTTGTCCGCTTTGTTCCACCAATGACTAATCGATTACCAAATTCAATAAAAAACCCTTGACTTATATCCAAAGATGTGGTATGATTTTCTTGAAGTAAGGGAGGGACAGAAAGGAGTAAAGCAATGGTATCCTTTTCCCAAAAATTTAATAAGTTAAATCAGAAAGTAGAGATATAAAGGCGTATCTCTACTTTTTTGTTTTTTTACCACAAAGGCACAAAGGCACGAAGTAGGAAAGACACAAAGGAAGATTAGTGTTTTGTAACTACTCAGCTACATTGGACATAAAAAGGAATTATGAACCACGAAATACACGAAAATGAATAATCGAAAATCGAAGATGAGCGTTTTGTGAATCAGAAATTTTCGTGTTTTTCGTGTTTTTCGTGGGAATATATCTTCGTATCTGAGTAATTACAGTGTTTTCTTCGTGTCTTGGTGTCTTAGTGGTGGAAAATATTTTAATTAGGAGGTGTCACTATGGCTACAGAGAAAAATTCTCTGGATACCAGGGTTCTCTTAGAGGCTCTGGTGGGACTCAAGAATGGGGATTTTTCGGTGCGATTACGAGAGGAGGTGATTTTCTATGAGTATTCCAATCTGGGAAGGTGAAACAGTAATTGTTTCTTTAGACACTGATACCCCTTGTTTAGAATGGATTAACAAGGGAGGGGTGATGACCTCTGAGGAATTTCATCAATCAGAGTATGTGAGCTATGATGCCTATCTTCAGTATAAAAAGGATTATCCAGCCCTTGAGTGGTTTGTTGATGCCAGACAACTTAGACCTATGGACCCTCAAGATGTGGACTGGGTGGCAAAGGAGATACTGCCAAAGTTTGGAGCGGCAGGACTTACCCGTGAGGCTTTTGTTATTCCGCAAAACGCAATGGCGAAATTAGCTATTCATCAATATGAAACAAAGGCAGCCGATGGGCAAGTAACAGTGCGGATGTTTGGTTCGGTGGATGAAGCAAAACAATGGCTCAAAGAGGCACACTTGCAGACAGGAGTTTAGCCACGAATTGCACGAATAGACACGAATGGGAAGGAGATTTGAAAAAAGAAAAATTAATATTTATTTATATTCATTCGTGTTCATTCGTGTTCATTTGTGTAATTCGTGGCAAAATATAATTTGTGGCTAAAAATAAAAAGGAGGTGTTTTGTAATGGCAGTAGCATTTTATAAAGTTGCTGAAGAAATAGAGGCTTTGGATTTAGAAGGAAAAATCTACCTGAAAGATATTCTGGAGAAGCAGGTTTGTGAGGAAAGGAGAAACCAGATAAGGAGACATAGCGAAGAGAGTCTAAAAGAATATGAGGCAGGAAAGATACGATTTGGCAGAATTGAAGACATGAAAGAGGAACTATATGGAGATTAAAGTGGGTTTTAGCTCCTCTTTCAAGAGGGCATTTAAGAAAAAGGTATTGAATAAGGGAATTGAGCCAAAGTTTTGGAATAAATTGGAGACCTTTGTGAAAAATCCTTATGACTCAAGCCTGAGAACTCACAAATTAACTGGAGAACTTAAAGATTTATGGGGTTTTAGTGTAGAGTATGATTGTAGAGTTATCTTTAGGTTTTTAGAGAAAGATAAGATTTTGTTTGTAGATATAGGTACGCATGATGAGGTTTATTAGAGAGGAAGAAATAGCACGCGGATGACACGGATTAGACGGATTAACACGGATAAAAAAATCTTTGTTAAAATGAATAAGATAAAATGCCACAGATTCACAGATTAAAAGTATGAGATATTCAGAAAAGGAATATCCGTTACAAAAAGAATAATCTGTGAATCTGTGGCAACAAAAAAATCCGTGTAAATCCGTTAAATCTGCGTTATCCGCGTGCTATTCCAGAAAAATAGGAGGTGTTTCTATGACTACAGAGAAAAATTCTCTGGATACCAAGGCTTCTCTTAGAGGCTCTGGTGGGACTCAAGAATGGGGATTTTTCGGTTCGCTTGCCTGTGGATTGGGCAGGGGTGGACGGAAAAATCGCCGACACATTTAACGAGATTGCCTCGTTGGATGAACAGATAGCTACCGGCTTGGACCGCATCAGCCAGGTAGTGGGAAAAGAGGGTAAAATTAGTCAACGGATGCAGATTGGTGAGGCAAAGGGTGGCTGGCGAAGAAAGGTTGACTCAGTCAATATCCTGATTGACGACATAATTCAGCCAACTAAAGAAATCGCCCGCGTCATCGGTGCCGTAGCTCGCGGTGATCTGTCGCAATCTATGCCGCTTGAGGTAGAAGGCACTCCACTTTCCGGTGAGTTCCTTAAAACCGCCAAAACCGTAAATACAATGATTAGCCAGCTAAACACCTTTGCCGCAGAGGTAACCAGAGTAGCCGTTGAGGTCGGCACAGATGGTAAGCTTGGTGGTCAGGCTGAGGTTAAGGGTGTCTCCGGCACATGGAAGGATCTGACCGAGAGTGTGAATAATATGGCTGGAAACCTGACCTCACAGGTACGAAATATTGCTGAAGCTGACTCGCTTACGCTGGCAGATTAGCTTTATTGTTAGATATAAAAAATTAGGAGACAAAATGAATCGTTGGATTGAATTAAGCATAGAATATGCAAATCAAAGGTCTTATCTTGATGACCTATTTCAAGTTTATCCGACAATTCCTGAAGGAATAAGGGATATTAATCAAGATATATGGTCTAATGTTGGAAAATTCTTTAATCGTAAAAGCAATAATAATCTTATCAGAGAACTTTTAAAATTTGACCTTTTCCCTATAAAGGATAGTTATATTGCATACTTGAGAAGAGACAATTCTGCCATGGACAGAAACCCAAGAACTATAAATCGTATTTGTGGTAGACTCTATGAAATGGGACTTGATAAGATTTTTGAAAAATGTAGCGAACCAAAAGAAACCAATCGACAGATTGGTCCAATGTTTCGAGAGTGGTTAAGAAAGAAAACGCTCGGAATTACACCTGTTGATTTATCTGAATTCATCGCCAACAATAACGACGCTATTTTAGACGCAAGCGATAATGCAATGATGGATTTTGCAAAGAATAATTTAGACTATAATCACAATAAAGGGCTTGATTTTGTAGCAAGATTTAATAGCAAATACATTATAGGAGAAGCAAAATTTCTTACTGATTTTGGTGGACATCAGAATGCACAATTTAATGATGCCATAAGCACTGTTGAAGCAAAAGGAGTAAAGGCAATAAAAATTGCTATTTTAGACGGTGTGCTTTATATCAAAGGGAATAACAAGATGTATAAATCAATAATTGAGACTTATAAAGATTACAACATTATGAGTGCTTTGGTGTTACGAGAGTTTTTATATCAACTATAGGAAGAAATATATGAAGAATTTACTAATTAAGGGCAACAATACTCAAGGTCTTAATTACCTTTTAGAAAACAGAAAACTAAAAGGGAAAATTGACATGGTATATATTGATCCTCCATTTGCAACAAATGGAAATTTTACAATTACAGATGGCAGGGCATCTACGATTAGTAATTCAAGAAACGGTGATATTGCATATTCTGACAAACTTACAGGCAAGGGGTTTATTGAATATTTAAGAGAAAGGTTAAGCCTGCTTAAAGAGTTGTTATCTGAACAAGGCTCGATTTATTTACACATTGATTACAAAATCGGGCATTATGTGAAAGTAATGATGGACGAAGTTTTTGGAATAAAGAATTTCAGAAATGATATTACAAGGATTAAATGTAATCCCAAAAACTTTGACCGACTTGGTTATGGCAACATTAAAGACCTTATCCTTTTTTACACAAAATCTTCAAAACCGATATGGAACGAGCCGAGAGAAAAATATACTGAAAAAGATATTGAAAAATTATTTCCTAAAATAGACAAACAAGGGAGACGATATACAACTGTGCCAATTCATGCCCCTGGTGAAACTGAAAATGGAAAATCTAATCAACCATTCAAAGGAATAATGCCTCCCAAAGGCAGACACTGGCGAACAGATGTTGAAACGATTGAACAATGGGATAAAGAAGGCATCATTGAGTGGTCTTCAACTGGAAATCCAAGAAAAATAATTTTTGTAGACGAAAGAGAAGGTAAAAGAGTTCAGGATATTTGGGAATATAAAGATCCTCAATACCCTACCTATCCGACAGAAAAAAATCCTGAATTGTTAGATTTAATCGTTCGCACTTCTTCTAATCCAGACAGCATAGTTTTAGATTGTTTTTGTGGCTCAGGAACAACACTGAAATCAGCCCAAATTAATGGGAGAAAATGGATTGGAATTGACCAATCGGAACATGCCTTAAAAGCGACTATTAAAAAACTCGAAACAATTAAAGGCGATCTTTTTGTTGTTAAACCTGAATATGAGTTTATAGAGATGGAAAAGATGTTGACCGAAGAACCACCTAACAAGTCGTTGCACTGGACGGGGCTGACGTCCCGCCAGTGAACTTGTTGGTAGAGGCTAAGGGTGAGGTTTCGGAGTTGAAAGATACCATCAATCTTATGGTTGACCAGTTAAACACCTTTGCCGGAGAGGTAACCAGAATAGCCCGCGAGGTCGGGACTGAGGGTAAACTTGGTGGTCAGGCACAGGTCCGCGGTGTAAGTGGTGTCTGGAAGGATTTGACCGATAATGTGAATGTTATGGCGGCTAATCTTACCGACCAAGTCCGCAATATCGCTAAAATCGTCACCTCGGTTGCCAATGGCAGCCTGAAACAAAAATTTACCTTGCTGGCTAAGGGTGAAATTGCTCAATTGGCTGATACTATCAACAATATGATTGATACCTTAGCCGCATTTAGTGATCAGGTAACGACTGTGGCAAAAGAGGTGGGTGTAGAGGGTAAACTCGGTGGTCAGGCAAGTGTTCCAGGTGCGGCCGGCACATGGAAGGACCTGACCGAGAATGTCAATCAGTTAGCCGCTAATCTGACCTCGCAGATTCGGGCAATTGCTGAGGTGTCAACCGCGGTAACTAAGGGCGATTTTACCCGCTCTATCACGGTTGAGGCACGGGGTAAGGTCTCTTTGCTTAAGGATAATCTCAACCAGATGATTCACACCCTGTCTGATACCACTATCAAAACCACAGAACAAGACTGGCTCAAGACCAATCTAACTAAATTCACCCGAATGCTCCAGGGGCACAGGGATATTACGCAGGTGGCTCATGCATTCCTCTCGGAGTTGGCCCCGGTAGCCTCTATCCAGCACGGCGTCTTCTACATTTTGGAAGAAAAAGCCGAGACGCAAACACTTAAACTATTAGCCTCTTATGGCTACAAGGAGCGAAAAAATTTAGCCAGTGTTTGGGGAATGAGAGAGGGTCTGGTCGGACAATGTGCTTATGAGAAGCAAATGATTCTCCTGACCAATGTGCCGGCGGATTATGTCCAGATTATCTCCGGATTAGGACAGGCAACACCGCTGAATATCATTGACCTGCCGGTGCTTTTTGAAGGCAAGGTC
>JBDRHR010000077.1:0-18704 GCA_043816605.1 Nitrospirota bacterium | reverse complement strand
CCCCTTTGAAGGGGGTTAGGGGGATGTCTCCACCCGTAACTGAAGGATTACTTTTTAATTCATAATTTTTAACTCCTTTAGGGTTATGATGGACTCAAATATGGTCATAATAGGGTCATACATGTAAAATAAGGGCAGTGTTTTGGAAAGTATTTGAAAAGCATTTATTTGAGCTGCAGGAATCTGTCTCGGTAAGGTATGTTGGACAAATTTAATTTTATCATCGGCTAATAAGGCATTTTTTGTATAGTTACACCTTGGATTCCAGAGTAACCATTCATCCAACCCTTGGGCATAAACAGCCTTGATTTGAGCTCTGACCTCACTTGCCCCATAAGAACTCCCGAGTGAAAAATCCTGTAGCCAGGGACGAATCTTACAATTTGTCTCTTTAATCTGTCGGTTTGCATCCCTTAGACTTAAAAATACGGTTTTGTAGGCTTGAGAATCAGGGTTAGTCATTCCATAAGAACCTCTGGCATAATGAGAAGGATAAATCATTGGTGAGATATAGTCTATATTTTTAGCTATCTCTTTAAATTTTTGGCCAATACCAACATCGTCTCGACAGGTAGTTAAACCAAAGACATCTATGGATAAAAATGCCGTTGTTCCAAGAGTCTGCTTGGCAAATTTGACAAATTCGCTAATTGTCTTTTTTGCCTTTTCCTCTGAATGTTCACTACCATAACAACAATTCTTTATCTTGCCGTCTGATGGAAATCTAACATAATCAAATTGAATCTCATCAAAGCCATGCCGGACGGCATCTTTAGCAATAGTCAGGTTGTATTCCCAGACCTCCTTTGAATAAGGATTGACCCAAGCCCTTCTGTCATCATCGTGCCATAGATTACCTAATTTATCTAATACCGCTAAATGAGGCTTTTTAGTCGCCAGTTGATTATCTTTAAAAACAGTAATCCTGGCAATTTTGTAAATGCCATATTCATTGCACAAGGAAATAACTTTATCAATATCCCTGATTCTTCTTTGAGTTGCCTTGATTTCCTTTGCCATCGGGACATCTACCTCATACCCAATGATTCCATCTACCTCTTTGAGGTCAATAACTACGGTGTTGAGTTCAGTTTCTCTGAGCAAATTAATCATCTTTTGAAATAGTATATCACTGCCTGCGACCCAACTTGTCACATGAATACCCTTTACCTTAAATTGCGATGTGGTAGAGGCAGTTCCATGAAAACTTGTGGTAGAGGTTTTTGGTTGAGTTAAGGAAGTATCACTTCGAGAAGTAATACTTCCAGAGGTATTACTTCCAGAAAGGATATTTGTAAGTGAGTGGGTTTTGCCATTATCGGATTTTAAGTCAGTCTGAACTACCTGAGGAATACCAATCTGAACATAAACACAGGGATAGAGAAATACACTTATAAATATGATTGCTTTTAAAACGAAATGGTGATTCATTTACTCTCTATCTCATCAGATAATAGGACTAATAGGTCTATATTAGTCTTATTATCATTCTTCCTGCTTAAATTCGAAAATTTCACTTCCACCGGCATAAATTCCACGGATATTTAATCTAAACTCTTCAGGATTGCTTGAGGCATCTAATGCATCTTCAAAGGTAACTAATCCATTTTGGTATAAATGTACCAATGATTGATTAAATGACTGCATACCATAAAACTTTCCACCGGTAATGGCAGAGGATATTTGAAGGGTTTTGGCCTCCTCAATTAATTTTCTGACTAATGGTGTTACCGTTAAGATTTCAGCCGCAGGCACCCTACCCGTACCATCAGAACGAGGCAATAATCGTTGAGAAATAACACCCTTTAACACCATTGAGAGTTGCATTCGTATTTGATTATGTTGATAAGGAGGGAAGAAATTAATTATTCTCTCTATCGTTTGTGGGGCATCAATCGTATGCATAGTAGTCATTACCAGATGTCCTGTTTCTGCCGCAGATAGACATGCGGAGAGACTTTCAATATCACGCATTTCACCTATCATTATTACATCTGGATTTTGACGAACAACATGTTTTAGTGCCTCAGCAAAAGAGCGTGTATCCATTTCAACCTCTCGTTGTTCAATAACAGATTCGCGGTCTCGATGTAAAAATTCAATGGGGTCTTCAACCGTAATTATATGCGACCGCCGAGTAGAATTTATATGGTCAATCATCGCGGCTAAAGTTGTAGATTTTCCTGACCCTGTCGCCCCGGTAACAACAATTAATCCCCTTGGAATACTGGCTAAATCCCTTATTACCTCAGGTAAATATAGTTCATCAAAACTTGGTATTTCAAAAGGAATCATTCGAAAAACAAGGGCAATGGTATTTCTTTGGCGGAAGACATTAGACCTGAATCTACCCAGACCCGGGGCACTATAAGCTAAATCTATTCCATGTTGCTCCTCAAATTTACGCTTTTGTGATTCATCCATAACTGAATAAGCTAATTCAGAGGTTTCAGCAGGACTTAGCCTTGGAATTACCTCTATATTATCATCTTGCGTCATATAAGTTAATCTACCATCTACACGCAAAACAGGTGGACTACCTACCTTAAGATACATATCAGAGGCTTTACTCCCCACCATCTTTTTTAAATATTCATTGATGTGCATACGGTTATCTCCTTAAAGTAGAACACAGAGCACAGAATACAGAACACAGATTACAGAATACAAGATTTCTTGTCTGTGTTCTGTGATCTGTACTCTGTGCTCTGATTTAATCCGCTTGCCTTCTTAAAAAAGTAGGTATCTCAAAAAGGTCACTATTGTAGATATTGATTCTTTCCTGTGCAGATTCTTGTTTTTCATGGTCAATCTTTTTAACCACGGTTTTTTCACCTTTAAAGCTTTCCATATCTATTGTTTTGCCGGAGTGTTGAGGTATTCTTTCTACCTTTGGCATTACTTTACCAAATCCGGTAGCAATAACGGTAATTCTTATTTCACCATGAAGGGATTCATCAATTACCGCTCCAAAAATAATATTAGCATTACGGTCTGCCTTTTCGGTAATAAAGGTAGCCGCTTCATCTATCTCAGATAAAAGCAGGTCAGAGCCACCGGTAATATTTATTAATATTCCTTGTGCCCCTTCAATAGACGCCTCTTCTAATAGAGGTGATGAAACCGCATGTTGAGCGGCGTGCATAGCCCGATTTTCTCCAGTTCCAATTCCAATGCCCATAAGTGCATTACCTTTTGAAGACATAATCGTACGCACATCTGCAAAATCAAGATTAATTATCCCCGGAACAATAATTAAATCCGATATGCCTTGAATAGCCTGTCTTAAGACATTATCCGCCACTTTAAATGCATCTGAAATAGTAGTAGATTTCTCAACTACGCTTAATAATTTTTGATTAGGAATAACAATAAGAGTGTCAACCTTTTCTATAAGTTCTTCTAATCCTTTTTCAGCTTGTTGAATGCGTCTTTGTCCTTCAAACAAAAAAGGTTTAGTCACGACAGCCACAGTAAGTGCCCCTGCCTCCCGGGCAACTTCAGCAATAACCGGTGCCGCTCCTGTCCCTGTGCCTCCACCCATCCCAGCCGTAATAAATATCATATCTGACCCACCTAATATCTCCTGGAGTGCGGCTCTATCCTCTTGTGCCGCCCGTTGTCCTACATCCGGATTAGACCCGGCACCTAAACCTTTAGTCAATTTACCTCCAATTTGTATCTTGTAGGGGACAATTGATGTTTTTAATGCCTGGGCATCAGTATTGGTAATCATAAATTCAATACAGTTATTACTCATTCGATTAGCAAACATCCCATTGACCGCATTACTTCCTCCCCCCCCAATACCAATCACCTTAATTTTGGTAGGTGTGATCATATCACTTTCAAATTCAAAACCCATGATTTTTTACCTCCTTGTTTTATCAGGCTTATAGGACTTATAAGTCCTATAAGTCATATAAGCCCTCTTAATTAAAAAAATTCCCCAACCCATTCTTTCATCCGATTAAGGACTTTTTTAAATACATTACCTCCACCAAACTTTGTTTTTTTACCCTCTAATTTATGCATCATACCATAAGTTACAAGTCCAACACCTGTCGCATACAAAGGTGAATTAACCACATCTACTAATCCACTTACTCCGTGGGGTGTTCCAATCCTGACCGGCAAATCAAAAACTCGCTCGGCTAATTCTACTGTTCCTTCTAACATTGATGCCCCACCGGTTAAAACAACACCGGAGGTAACTAAATTTTCATAGCCGGTCATTCTTATCTCTTGATTTATCAAACTGAATATCTCTTCCATGCGTGGTTCAATAATCTCTGCTAATACCTGCTTGGGCAAAGTCCTTTCTCCACGGTCTCCTACTGAGGGAATGGTGATGGTCTCATCATCCTTGACCAATGAACTCACACAACAACCA
Organism: Nitrospirota bacterium; assembly: GCA_043816605.1. Classification (GTDB taxonomy): domain Bacteria; phylum UBA9089; class CG2-30-40-21; order CG2-30-40-21; family SBAY01; genus JBDRHR01. The sequence continues at coordinate 14,311 of JBDRHR010000077.1, read as the reverse complement.
TGATTTACCTTAATCTTTTCTGCTTCGACAACCGGTGTGCGCAAACCAACCGATATATCCTTAGTAACATTATCTCCTCCAATAGATAAAATACTTGTATACCATATACTTCCATCAATGAATATAGCTAAGTCCGTTGTCCCTCCGCCTATATCTACCAGAACTACACCAAGGTCTTTTTCATCCTCAGTTAATACGGCATAAGCTGCGGCTAATGGTTCAAGAACAATATCGTCCACCTCAAATCCTGCCCGATTAACACATTTAATGATATTCTGTGCCGAGGTAACTGCACCCGTAACAATATGAATTTCTACTTCTAATCGGACTCCAGACATACCTACAGGTTCTTTTATTCCATCCTGACCGTCAATAATGAATTGTTGTGGTAAGACATGAATTACCTCGCGGTCCAATGGAATAGATATTGCCTTTGCCGCATCTATTACCCGTTCGACATCAGATGGAATTACCTCTCTTCCTCTCGATATAGCAATCACACCATGACTATTCATACCTTTTATATGTCCACCGGCAATACCGGTAAATACTGAAGATACCTCTACGCCTGCCATAAGTTCTGCTTCGCTTATGGCATTTTCAATAGATTTGATGGTCGAATCAATATTTACGACTACCCCTTTTCGTAATCCATGAGAAGGGCTTGTGCCTACACCTATTATCTCTACCCTATCTTCATCTATCTCTCCTATGACTGCACACACCTTTGTTGTCCCTATATCAAGTCCTACAATTGTATCTTCTCTTGCCATTTTTAAAACTCCTTTGAGTAGAATTATTAATTATTAATTGATAATTGATAATTCTACTTTTTATCTTTAACAATAATATTATCAAATCTTAAATCAATATATTCCGGGGTATTATATTCCATGGTATTTTGCGTCTGTTGAGGCTCGCCTCGTTGAAGCTCGCTTCGTTGTTGATAATATTTTAAAATCGTCTCTAATTCTTTTATTCTTTCGCTTAATCTTTTAGGCACGAATTGTGCTCCACAATGTATCTTTATTGCCCCAGTTTTTGTCATCATTAAAATATCATACGGATTAGAAATATCAATACTTGAGATATTAGAAAGCAAATCACTTTCGCATTCCCTTATTTTTGAAATAAGCAACAAGGCATCTTTTAACCTGTTATCATCGCTCCGGTTACCAATCTTTAGAGTCCCAACTCCTGTAATAACAGGCAAATCTTCAATATTTTCCGTTTTGAAAACAACTAAATTTTTATCAATCCCAAACACACAAGAATTTATTAATAGGACAGCTTCAGCTTTGCGTGATTTAACTTTAACTAATATATTTTTGGGAAACTTTCGTTGAATAATTACCTTCTCTATCTCAGAATTTCCTAAGAAGGTTTTTTTTAAATCCGTATAATTTAGTTTAAATATATTTGGAGCTATACATGAGTAATTTTTTAGACAAAATCCTTTAAATATATTATAAACATCTTCTTTGTTTATTCCTTTATTTTCTAAAATGATAACGGGTTTTTCAACCTTAAAGTAAGAAGAATTTGTCAAAAAATATTTAAATTTAATACCTCCAAAAACTCCTCCTATCAATAGGATTAATATAAACAATTTAACAGATTTTTTAAAATATCCTTTAATGAGTCTTTTTCGTCCTTTTTTACTTCGCCATTTATTTTTCCTTTCACTTAATTGCTGAGCTAATTTTTTCTGTCTCCTCATTCTTTTTCCTTACAGTCGGACGAGTCGGACAAGTCAGACAAGTCGGACATCCCAAACTTGAAGAAAGCATCTTCAGGATAAGTTCATCATAGCTAATTTCTGCGGCATTAGCACACGCAGGCAAATCAGATAAATCTGTTAATCCCGGAATAGTATTAACATCATGAACATACGGTGTGCCATCAATACCTACCATAATATCTACTCGTGAAAATCCATGACAGCCTAAGGCTAAGTGAGCCTCTATTGCCGTTGTTTGAGTTTTATTATAAATTTCTGCCGGAAGTCTTGCGGGAATAATAAATTCTGTCATTCCCTCGGTATATTTTGCCTGATAATCATAGAACTCATTTTTGGACACTAATTCTAAAACAGGCAGTGCTGAAATATCATCTCCCCAGCCTAATATCCCCACAGTAACCGACTTGCCGTCAATAAATTCCTCGACAAAGGCATCACTGAATTCCGTGATTAATTCCTCCAATACCTTATTTAAGTCTTTTTCCTCCTTCACAATAGTTATCCCAATACTGGAACCCTCAGATGTAGGTTTAACGACAACAGGCATCTCATTTTTTTTAAATACCTTCTCCCATTCATGATTTAGTCCATTTCTGAATGTCCAATATTTAGGCGTCGGGATACCCGTTGCCTCAAATATTCTCTTAGAGGCTACCTTGTTCATCCCCAGTGCCGAAGCCAATACCCCTGAACCTGTGTAAGGTATGCCTAACACCTCCAAAAGTCCTTGTATGCAACCATCTTCTCCATAACGACCATGAAGGGCAATAAAGGCAATATCTATAAATTTTAGTTTTTCCATAAATCCCGGCCCGGACGGGTCTATAGTTTCTGCTTGAAATCCCTGTCTTAATAATGAGTCACACACATTGCTTCCTGAGCGAATAGAAACCTCCCGCTCCCGACTATTACCACCTGACAATACCCCTATCTTTTTATCTAAAAAATACTCCCTCATTAATTTATATCCTTAAAAATACCGTCATCGTTCAGGAAATCTCATTCAAGGTTGACCTTAAATTCCCTTCCTAAACCTTCGACGATTTTCTTCATTTCTTTAAGAACATCCCCTACATCAGGTTCTTCACACGATATATGTTTACCTGGCTCTTTGTATGGATGGTAATGCCATCCTTTCAGGTTATCAAATCCATAAATACGCTCATTCTTGTAAATTAATGATAAATCCTTTCTTTCTGTATCAGGATTAAAGTAGATATCAATCAATGTATCTTCATTAATAGTAATTCTGAAATAAAGATGTGTAGCTCGAACTATCTTATAATCAATAGTGGCATTAGGGGAAAATTCATTCGCAATATTTTTAATCTGGTTGAGAAAATTGAATATCATTAGTTTTCTCGTTCCCTACCTACTCTATTCATAAGTGATAGCCATTTCTTCTTCTCAGTTTCTAATCCCTCCCAAACCATGTAATTTCTTTCAACTAAATGAGAATATCTATCGGGTATTTTCCCTTTTTCCCATAATTCTTCAAATTCATCAAAAGACATTCTATATTTAATTTCAAATTTATAAATCTCATCTTCACATTCATGCAACTTTTGAATTAAATCAGCATCCATTAAATTAACAATCTTTTCAGTAGTAGTATTTCCATCAATATAATCAAAAAGTCCAATTACATCCTTTGATAATTCAATTACAGCCATAATTCAACTCCCCAAAAACCAACCCCGATGTCTGTACAATCTTTTCTACTCAATCCTCCCCAATAATTACAATCTCTTCTTCCAATTTAACACCAAACTTCTCAAATACCTTTTCTTTTATCTCTGCAATCAAATCTAAAATATCCATCGCCGTCGCCGTGCCATCATTTAATATAAAATTAGCATGCTTCTGTGAAACATAAGCCCCTCCAAGCCTAAAACTCTTTAATCCTGCCTCATCAATCAGTTTTCCTGCGAAATTATCTGGTGGATTTTTAAATATACAACCTGCACTTTTAGTCTTAACCGGTTGAGTATTTCCTCTTTTTTGTTTATACCTTTCTAATCTATTAACTATACTACAAATTTTGCTTTTTGTCAATAAAATTTCTACATCTAAAATAATATATTTTTTAAGCCGACTATTTCGATAGGAAAAACCACATTCTTTGGGTGCTAATTTCTTTATTTTTTCAACGAGGCAAGCCTCCTTATCCAGCACCCGAATATAATTCAGGCAATTTCCGATGGATTTTTCAGCTACCCCAGCATTACCTATAACTGCTCCGCCAATAGTGCCTGGAATACCAACAGCGAATTCTAACCCACTTAACCCTTTTGCATACGCCCAATTAACCAATTTTGCAAGGGAAATACCTGCTCCTGCAATAATACTCTTGTCACTGACCTCTATCCTTTTAAATTCACCAACTAACTTAATTACTACGCCTCGAATCCCTTCATCTCTAACTAAAAGATTGGTTCCACCACCGAGGATAAAATATTGAGTATGAAATTGATTACACAGGCTAACTATCTTTCTTAATTCTTCCTCATCACCTACTTCCATAAAAATATCTGCTGGACCACCTACCCCAAATGAAGTATGCTGACTCATCGGTTCGTTAACTCTAACATTATAAATTACTTTTTGAAGTTCTTCGGCTAAATTCATGCCTTTATGATACCTTTAATTCCTTACTCAGGTTTTCCCCTATTTTCCAGACATCGCCTGCACCGAGGGTAATAACCGCATCTTGTGGAGCTACGACACCCATCAAAAATTTTACTATTTCCGGAAATGACGCAATGAACATCACCTTTGGATGCCCTTGCTTAATCAGATTTTCCACAATTAAAGAGGCATCTACACCCGGGATTGGTTTTTCTCCTGCCGGATAAATTGAGGTAACAATGACCATATCGGCATCATTAAATGCCTTACCGAATTCCTGGATTAATGCCTTTGTTCGGGTATAACGATGCGGTTGAAATACAGCGATAATGCGTCCCGGCTCCTTTAGTTTAAGGGTAGCTAATGTCGCCTTTATTTCTGTTGGATGATGGGCATAATCATCTATGATTAAAGTCCCTTTTACCTCTGCTTTAATCTCAAAACGGCGATGCACACCACTATAACCGGCTAACGCATCTTTTATTATGGACAGGTCAATCCCTAACTCCAGACCTACGGCTACAGCCGCCAGGGAATTACTTAAGTAATGCAATCCCGGGATGTTAACCCTTATCCTATCTAATTCTTTATCTTTCACCACAAGTTTGTATTCGGAGTAAGAACCATTAAGGAGTATATCTTCTGCCCTGACCTCTGCTCCTTTGATTAGTCCATAAGATATAAATCTTCTTTCCATTCTTTCTATTAAATTACGAAGATTTGGGCAATCCATGCAAAATATTATTTTCCCATAAAACGGCACCTTATTCATAAAGGTAAGAAATGCCTCTTTAATTTCCTCTAAATCCTTATAAAAATCTAAATGTTCAGGGTCAATATTAGTTATTACGGCCATGATAGGAGAAAGTTTTAAAAAACTGCCGTCACTTTCATCTGTTTCTGCAACCATAAAATTGGAGTTTCCTAATCGGGCATTACTTCCAATATCATTAAATCTACCACCAACCACTACAGTCGGGTCTAATCCTGCTTTAGTTAGAACCAAGGAAATCATTGATGTTGTAGTTGTCTTGCCATGGGCACCCGCAACAGCAATGCCAAATTTAAGCCGCATTAACTCGGCTAACATCTCAGCCCGGGGGATAACAGGTATTCGATTAGTTCTGGCATAAACTATCTCAGGATTATCCGGGCTAATCGCAGAGGAATATACCACCACATCAGCACTTTCAATATTGTGGGTATCATGCCCCTGGTATATCTTCCCTCCTAAGGCTTCAAGTCTTTTAGTTGTCTCACTTTGGTGAATATCTGAACCTGTAACCTTGTAACCAAAGGTTAATAATACCTCAGCGATACCACTCATCCCACTTCCACCAATACCGATTAAATGAATACGTTGATCTGTTTTGAACATCTTGCCTCCTATAAGTGGTAATTGGTAATTGGTAAATGGTAAGTGGTAACCTGATTACCATTCACCATTCACCATTTACCGATTACCAATCACCGATTACTCTTCCCTTTTCTATAGGTGTATAAAGAATAAATAAGATTAATAACATTTTGAGTAGTATCCTTTGTCATCAGGGCTTGGTAATTTCCTGCCATTGCATTGAGTTTATTACGATTTTGAGCTAATTCAAGGATACTCTTTGTTAATTTTTCAACTGCTATTTCTGATTCTCTGAGCATCATAGCCACCCCCTTTTCTACTAAGAGTTTAGCATTATATTCCTGATGATTATCTGTGGCATAAGGATATGGTATTAAAATAGCCGGCAGATTGCAAGTAATAATCTCAGCAAGAGTAGTTGCTCCTGCACGGCAAATGACTAAATCGCTGGCGGCATAACCTAACGCCATTTCAAAGAAAAACTCTTTTACCACCGTCTTTATTTGGAGTTTTTCGGTCAACTCCTTTATCTGGGCATAATCCTTTTCACCCGTAGCCCAGATTACCTGAATTTTATCCTCAGGTAATAACCTTATTGTTTGGCTCATTACCTCGTTAATTCTATGCGCTCCCTTGCTACCACCAAAAATCAGCAAGGTAAATTTATCCGTATCTAATCCAAGTTTATCTAATGCTACTCGTTTGGGGATATTTCCCATCTGACCCCTGATAGGGTTACCTGTTAGCTCTATTTTTTTCGCCGGCAGAAATTGTTTAGAATCTAAAAAGCTAATAGCGACTTTATTTACTAATTTTGCCAGCAGGCGATTTGCCTTACCCGGGATTGTGTTTTGCTCATGAATCAAGGTCGGAACTTTTAGTAAAACCGCAGCTAATACTGTCGGAACTGAGGCAAAGCCACCCATCCCTATAACCACATCCGGTCTGAACTCACGGATGTATTTTATCCCTAAAAAAACCCCTACGATTAACTTGGTGATAAACTTTAAGATACCCATCTTCCCTGTCCAGCCTTGCACATCAACACCTTTAAAATTAAATCCTTCCTTTTGAATTACCTCCTTCTCCATTTTAGCCGTTGTGCCGATAAATAGAATCTCCGCTTTAAGGCAAGCCTTCTCTGTTCGTAATTTATCCGCAATTGCCAATCCAGGATAAATATGTCCTAATGTCCCCCCTCCGGTGATAATGATACGCATTTTCTTCTACCTTCTATTAAATACAATTATCAATTAACAATTATCAATTATTAATTATTAATTGATAATTGTTAATTGATAATTATACCTACTGATACAATCTACAATTATACGGTTGATTCTGCGATTGCTTGGCGATATTTAAAATAATCCCTACCCCAATCATATTAAGAAGTAAGGCGGAGCCTCCAAAGCTAACAAAAGGCAACGGCATACCTGTTGATGGAACTACGGCAGTAACTACACCAATATTAAGAAGTGACTGCACAATAATGAGCATAGTTATACCAAATGCCAATAATGAGCCGTAGGGGTCCCTTGCCGAAAGACTAATTTTACATCCGGCAAAGGCAAATCCAAAAAATAAAAAAATAACTAAAACAGCAAGTAAAAAGCCGCCTTCTTCACCTATAACCGCAAAGATAAAATCAGTGGAAGATTGAGGTAAGTAGAAGAGTTTTAATTTACTTTCGCCTAACCCTGCACCCCATAATCCTCCGGAACCTAAGGCAATTAATGATTGAATAATCTGATAACCGGTATGTTTCGGGTCTGCCCATGGATCTAAAAACGCGAACCATCTTTTAAGGCGATATGGAGCGATTAGAACTAAAATACAAATAGTAGGAATAGCTGCTAAGACTAAATATATTAAATGTCGAATCCTCGCCCCGCCTACAAATAAAATAGATACAGTAACCATACATAAAAGGATAACCATGCCGAAATGAGGTTGTTTTAAAAGGATTATGGAGACAATCAGTAAAAAACTTAAGGCAGGAACAAATCCTTTAAAGAAATCTTCCATGTCCTTTTTTTTGCAGACGATAAAATTGGTTAAATAGATAACAAAAACAACTTTCAATAATTCTGATGGCTGAAAACTCAAAAATCCTATTTTTATCCACCTTGTCGCCCCGTTTAGTTCCTGTCCCAAACCAGGAACTAAGGTTAGACTAAGCAAAAATAACCCGGCTACAAATAAAGAGAAACTTTTATTTTGTAATGAATGATAATTTAATCTCCAGGCACCAAAAAGTCCTATTAACCCGAGTATTATCCAGCAAAATTGTCTTTTTAAAAAGTAGTAGGAATCGCCGGTATATTCCTTAGCCGTGATAGCACTGGCACTATAAATCATCAACACGCCAAGTCCTATCAAGGCAATAGTAATTAAAAATAAAAATACATCAACCCGTGCTCTGGACTGCATTGAATACTCCTTTTTTAACTGGGGATTATAGGTCTTATATGTCCTATATGACCTATAAAACCTATAACTCAGATTTCCGTCTACCCACCGCTTCTTTAAATACCCGCCCTCGTTCTTCAAAGTTCTTAAACATATCGTAACTTGCACAGGCAGGGGAAAGTAAAACTACATTATTTGGTTTAGCCAATTCATAAGATAATTGAACCGCCTCATGTAAGTCCTGTACCTTAAATATATTATTAAAATTCACCTGGCTGGCAATCTTATCCTTCGCCTCGCCTAACAAAATTAATGCCTTTACCTTTTCAGCTAATAAAAAATTTAATCGGCTATAATCACATCCCTTTCCGCGGCCGCCGGCAATTAAAATAATTGGTTCATTAAAACTTTTCAAGGCAACGATAACCGAATCCACATTAGTCGCTTTAGAATCATTAATAAATCTGACGCCATTAATACAAGCAATTTCCTCTAATCTATGCTCAACCCCTTTAAATTCCTTTAATGTTTTCCTCACCGCCTCTAATTCAATATTAAGGATAAGACTTACTCCAATTGAGGCTAAGGCATTTTCTAAATTATGTGTGCCGGGCAAAATTATGTCCTGGCTTTGGCAGATATTATTTTCCTTGCCATTAAACCTGCTCATAATTTGATTCCCTTCCACCCAAACCCCATCTTTAAAATCTCTTTTATCGGAGCTAAAATAAACCGGTTTAGCCTTAAATTGTTGACTTACCTCCATTATAGCTGAATCATTGGCATTTAGCACCATAAAATCCTCTGAAGTCTGATTTTCAAAGAGCCTTGCCTTAGTTTTAAGGTAGTTGTCCAAATCCTTATGTCTATCCAGATGGTCAGGGGTAAAATTTAAAAATACGGCGATATTTGGTCTGAAATCCTTTATCGTTTCTAATTGAAAACTGCTTATTTCTACAACCACCAGATGGCTCTTGTCAATTTTATCGACTATACCTGACAATGGATTGCCGATATTTCCTGCCACGACTACCTTTTGTCCGGCAGTCTTCAAAATTTCGCCAATCAAGGTTGTAGTAGTAGTTTTGCCGTTGGTCCCGGTGATAGCAATCACCTTGTTTTGCTGTAAATATTGATACCCTAATTCCATCTCTGAAATAATAGGAATATTTAAGTTTTGTGCCTTTCTTAAAAATGGAATATCCAAAGGAATACCAGGACTTACAACTACTAACTCACAATCCGTCAAAGAACCTTCATTGTGTCCCCCTGTCTCTATCTCCAAATTCTTTAGCCCGGCAATTTCTTGCTGTAACTCACCAGTTGATTTCGAGTCAGATATTTTTACCTTTGCCCCGTGTTTAAGTAATAATTTAGCCGCCGCCACACCACTTTTAGCTAAACCAAGCACAATTACTTTTTTATCCCTTAATTCTAACATCAATACCTACCTTAATTTCAATGTACTCAGACTTAATAAAGTAAAAATTCCGGCAATAATCCAGAATCGGACAATAATCTTAGGTTCACTCCAACCTATCTTCTCAAAATGATGATGTATAGGTGCCATTTTGAAGATGCGGCGGTTGGTCAATTTAACCGACCCAACCTGTAAAATTACAGATAAAGCCTCGATAACAAATAATCCACCGATGACAAGCAACGATAGTTCATTTTTAATCAAAACTGCGGCTGTGCCTAAAATTCCACCTAATGCCAATGACCCGGTATCACCCATAAAAACATCCGCAGGATAGGCATTATACCAGAGAAATCCCACTGATGCACCGATTAAAGCACCGAGATAAACAGTTATTTCACCCGCCCCACTCACATAAATTATCTTCAGGTAATGAGCGAATTTAAAATGACCGGCAAAATATGATGCCCCTGCCAAACCAATTGCCGCAAATATCACGGCTCCAATAGCTAAACCGTCTAATCCATCAGTAAGATTAACCGCATTTGAGGTGCCAACTATTATCAAAATAACAAGTAGAATATAGGCAAAACCTATTTCCACCGGCAAACCTTTGAAAAAAGGAATAGAAAGGCAACTACCATATTCCGGCTGGACAGGACGACAGTAAAGATAGATTGCCAGAACGGATGCAAGTATCACCTGACCACTAAATTTATATTTAGCGACTAAACCCTCATGTTTTTGACGAACTAATTTTAGGTAATCATCAATGAATCCTATCAGCCCTAATCCTAATGTCATACCAATGATTATCCAGGTAAAGCGTATATCAAATCTTAACCAGAGAAATGAAGAAATGAGTAATGGGATAAGAATAATTATTCCACCCATAGTCGGTGTATCGGATTTATGAATATGATTATGAAGATATTCCTTGCGAATGACCTGCTGAATATGTTTTTGTTTTAACTTCTTTATTATCCAGGGAGCTATTATTAAAGATATAATTAATGCTGTTATGGTGGCATAAGCCGCTCTAAAGGTTATGTATTGAAAAACCCGGCATATAGAAAAGATAGTTCCCGGTTCATATAGCCATTCATAAAATATGTGATAAAGCATTTTAATCTCCAATTGCGAATTGTGAATTGTGAATTGTAAATTGCGAATTGGATTCTTTAATTTTCAATCCGCAATCCGCAATCCGCAATCCGCAATTCACAATTCCTTTAATCCTTCCACCACTTCCTCTAACTTCATTCTTCTTGAGCCTTTAATTAAAATAATATCCTGCGGGACTAAAATTTTCTTTAGTTTGGTAATTATTTCCTCATTGGTCTCACATTGATACACCTTTATTCCCTGACTGCCTGCATCTTTTGCCGCTCTGCCGGCATCCTCACCGAGCGTAAAAAGGATATTAACCCCGGTTTCTATTGCCTTTTTGACTACGGATTGATGGAAGGATTTAGTAAAATCTCCTAATTCAAGCATATCTCCCATCACAAAAATTTTTCTGCCATTAGTTTGAATTTGATCCAATGTCTCCAATGCCGCCTTCATTGAAGTAGGGTTGGCATTATAAGCATCATTGATTACCTTTACATTTCCGCAGGAATGCAACTCCATTCTTCCGTAAGGCGTTTTAAGTTCCTGATATGCGTCTTTAATCAGTTTCCAATCAATACCTGCTGCCAAGGCTATGGCAGTTGCTCCTAACACATTATAAACATTATGTAATCCTAAAATAGGGACGGTTACTGAGTAAGATTTATAAGTCCTATATGACCTATATGTCTTATAGGACTTATAAATCTTAAACTTAATTCCATTTATATCCTGGGTTATGTCGGAGGCAGTAATATCTGCCTGATGGCGAATACCAAAGGTAATTTTCTTACCTTTAAATTTTATTCTATTTGAGTAATAATCATCGCTGTTTAAAATACCAATTCCATTTTTTGCCACTGCCTCTAAAAGTTGTGCCTTTTCCCCGGCGATATTTGCCCTGCTATTCAGATGTCCCAGATGAGATTCCCCAATATTAGTAATCAGGCCGATAGTCGGTTTAGCTATTTGAGCCAGATACTTTATTTCACCCACCTGATTCATGCCCATCTCAACTACTGCGGCTTGTGTCGTGTTATTTAGTTCTAATAATGTCAATGGAAGTCCAATCGCATTATTAAAACTACCCTTACTTTTTAAGGTATTAAATTTTTTTGAAAGTAGTGTCCATGCCATTTCCTTGGTTGTAGTTTTACCATTACTACCTGTAATAGCGATTATTGGTATCCGGAATTTTTGTCGATAATCCACCGCTATCTTACCTAAGGCAATGAGTGTATCCTTTACTTTAATAATGGGAATTGGAATTTCGAATTTCGAATTTCGAATTTCGAATTTCGAAATAAGGATACCACTTGCCCCCTGGTTAATTACCTCATCAATAAAATTATGTCCATCGAATCTATCGCCTTTAAGAGCAATAAATAAATCACCTCTGGCAATTTTCCTGCTATCGGTGGAAATCCCACAAATCCGGGTATCCTTATCCCCTTGTAATAACTCACCTCCTGTTGCCTCTAATATTTCATTGACTCTTAATGGTTCCATCTAATACCTTTTCCACTACTTCCCGGTCATCAAAGTGAATTTTCTTATCCCCGAATATCTGATAGGTTTCATGCCCTTTACCGGCAATGAGAACCAAATCCCCTTTCTTTGCATAACTTAGTGCCATAGTAATAGCCTGCTCTCGGTCAATTACTATTTCATAGGTCTGATAAGTCTTATAGGTCATATAAGACTTATCAGACCTATTCTTAATTCCCCCCTCGATTTCTTTAATAATCTCCTGCGGGTCTTCATTTCTCGGGTTATCGGTAGTAATAATTGTGTAATCACTTAGCGTAGTAGAGATTTCACCCATCTGTGGTCTTTTTTCTCTATCCCGGTCCCCGCCACAACCAAATACGGTAATAATTCTTTTGGGATTCAGCCGTTGACTTGATAATAAAACATTCTTTAATCCATCGGGTGTATGGGCATAATCAACGACTACGGTAAAATCCTGTCCTTTGTCAATCAGTTCAAATCTACCCCTTACCCCGGAGACACCTTCAACTCCTTGTTTGATAGTCTGGATATCTATCTGCTCAACTATCCCACAGACTATGGCAGCTAAGGCGTTATAAATATTATGCGTCCCAATCAATTTCAAGTCTATTTGAAGAGGTAGCACCTCTGGCACCGGTTTTACCCCTGAACACTTAAAAAAAAAGAGGTTCCTACTTTGGTTGATTCAATGTTATCGGCATAGTATTGTGCCTTGTCAGATAATCCATAGGTAATTGTTTTTGCCTCTGTATTTGCGATTACCTCTGGTGAATGAGCATCATCAATATTAATAATTGCGGTTCCAAATGAAGAAAGTGTTTTAAATAATTTTAATTTTGCGGCTAAATAATCATCTTGTGTCAAATGAAAGTCTAAGTGCTCCGGAGTAATGTTGGTAAAGATAGCGGTATCAAATTTACAACCCGATGTCCGATGAAGGGCTAAGGCATGAGAAGAAACCTCCATGACTACATGTGTTGAGCCTGCTTTTACTGCTTGGGCTAATATCCCTTGTAATTCTAAAGCCTCTGGAGTAGTTTGGTCTGATAATGTTTCAGTGTTTCCTATCTTAGTCGTAATTGTCGATATGCGAGTAGGAATATATCCTGCGGTATTTAGTATTGATTCAATAAGATATGCCGTGGTCGTTTTACCATTAGTCCCTGTGATGCCGATTAGTTTGAGTTTTGAGGAGGGATGGTCATAGAAGATATCTGCAATTATAGGGATTGCTTGTCTGGTATCAGGAACCTTAATATAGGTGACTGAGGGAGAAAAAGTTACATCTCTGGAAACCAAAACCGCCTTTGCTCCTCTTTGAATTGCCTCATCTATGTAATTATGTCCATCAACCTTAAATCCTTCAATACAAATAAATAAAGACCCTGCATTTACCTTCTTAGAGTGAGTAGCGATGTTGGTTATTTCTAAATCAAGGCTACCAATGATATGCCTTTGTTTTAGATTGTGGACCAGCCTTTGTAAGTTCATTAATTCCTCCCAGAATTTTTTAGATAATTATAGGTCCTATAAGTCCTATAAGACTTATAATTTCTCGGAAGCCTCAGCCTTTTTTACCTTGAAAAACTTTGCGCCTAATTTATAAAACACCCCTTTGTTTTCCTCCTGAACTAAAGATTCCGGTTGTGGTAAATAGACAATATCAACCGTATCAGGTATGTATAAACCCATTTGAGTAGCTATATTCTCAATTCGCTCAGGAGAACTTAAGCCTGAGGCCTCAACTAACAGCATTCTTTGTGAATTTTCCAATTGGTGCATTTGTTTTTGAAGTTGGGAAATGGTATAACATCTTGATGTCATAGAAATCTGTGTAGATGTCAGGGAAAATCCAATACCAAGTATGCTGATAATTATAATTAAATAACGGATAGCGACTTTTTTTACCTCGCTTTTTTTAGGTTTTCCGAGTAAAACTAACAATTTATCACCTTTCCTCTGGAATAGTTGCCAGTAGTCTATTGCAATTTTTGGCTCACAACATCCATTGTGTTCCATTTTCCCCCCTCCCTCGTATAATATGTTTATATTGATAGTTATGGTTGAATAACTATCTAACGGTGTAGGAGGGCGGTTTGTGGAAGGTGGGATTATAAGGTAGAAAACCATA
>JBDRHR010000076.1:0-3818 GCA_043816605.1 Nitrospirota bacterium | reverse complement strand
CCCTTCTAATGCCTTCTGAATTACATACAACCGTTTTAACTCACCCTGACTTAACATAATAATGTCCTTTTCTGCCATATTGCCTCCTTATTATTAAAATATGAGACATTATAGCACTTTTTAGGACATTTCTATTTTGGTATTACACGAAAAATGTTGGAGGGGGCATTATGCCTTGAGGAAAAACGCTTGACTTTTGTAGAGTGGCTTGATATAATAATGCAAGAATTATATTGTTGTTATTTGCTGTTAAAGACATAATTGATTCAAGGAGTAAAGAATGGAGAATATCTCTATATTTATTGCCTTTGGGGCGGGATTGTTATCATTCCTTTCCCCGTGTGTATTGCCTCTAATTCCTGCTTATATCTCCTTTATCTCCGGGCTATCAATAGATGAATTGAAAAGGGCTGAAAAACCTTATGCAGGAATTCTAATAGGCACTATTTTATTTATACTGGGCTTTTCCTGCGTATTTGTGGCTTTGGGTGCAGGAGCTACTTATATCAGCAGTTTTATGTTCGCTCATACGCAGACATTGCGGCTCGTATTGGGAATAATCGTGATTATCTTTGGACTTCATCTTTTGGGACTATTTAATCTAAAATTCCTGCAATATGAAAAAAGGGTTCATCTAAAGAAAAGACCGGCAAATATTTTAGGCTCATTTTTCATTGGAGTAGCATTTGCCTTTGGCTGGACACCGTGTATTGGACCAATATTGGGGTCAATCCTTGGCTATGCCGCTACAAAAGAAAGTGTATGGCAAGGAATTTTACTTTTAAGTGCCTATTCATTAGGACTTGGAATACCTTTCCTTTTAACCGGTATCGCTATTGGGTCATTCCTTACTTTTTTTAGCAAAATAAGTCGGTATTTTAAGGTAATATCTGTTGTAAGCGGGCTATTGTTAATTGGTGTGGGTATTTTGATAATAATTGGTAAATGGTAGTAACTACTTAGGCTGTAGGCTTTTAGAGAATGGAGCAAGGCACCAAGAACCTTCTCATCTCCTAATAGCCTACAGCCTAAAAGCCTATCTACCTGAATAGCTAACACAAGGAGGGAACAATAAAATAATGGCAAAATCAAAGGTAGCAATTTTACGAACTTCACCGGCAACGGTTCTTCGAGACTATCATCAAGTAATGAATCTGGCAGGGTATCAAGAGGTACTTTCTAAGGATGTGGATACTGCACTTAAAATAAACATAAGCTGGCACTTCTTCTATCCTGGCAGTTCAACTACTCCCTGGCAACTTGAGGGGGTAATCCGTGCTATGGAAAAAGATGGTTACAGCAACAATTTGATTCATGCCTGTCATAACCGAACGGTAGTCATTGATGCCCATCTGGGTGAACGGGAAAACAAGCAGATTAATGTAATCAATGCACATAGACTCAGGAATGTTCATCTTTATGAAGGTGCTGAGTGGATTCATATTCGCGATGCTGTCGGTGATTTAGCGGATAAATTCCTATGTCTAAATCAGGTTTATCCAGATGGATTTATGATTCCAAAGCGGTTTATTGGTGAGAATATTATCCATCTGCCAACCATAAAAACCCATGTTTTTACTACAACCACTGGAGCGATGAAGAATGCCTTTGGCGGTCTGCTAAATGAAAAGCGACACTGGACACATCCGGTTATTCATGAAACATTAGTTGACCTGCTTATGATTCAAAAAAAGATTCATCGTGGAATTTTTGCAGTGATGGATGGCACCTTTGCCGGTGATGGTCCTGGTCCACGCTGTATGATTCCTTATGTAAAGAATGTTATCCTTGCCTCAGCTGACCAGGTAGCTATTGATGCCGTAGCGGCCAAGATTATGGGATTCGACCCTTTGAGAGATGTCAAATTTATTCGATTAGCACACGAGTTAGGGTTAGGATGTGGTGATACCCGCGAAATTGAAATTGTCGGTGATACGGATGCGGCAAAGGAAAACTGGCACTTTGTCGGTCCGTTTAAGAAGATGACCTTTGCCAGCAGGATGCAGCATTCTATTTACTGGGGGCCTCTAAAAAAACCCATTGAGTGGACATTAAAAACAATCCTTGCTCCATGGGCATACATAGCCAGTGTCTTGTACCACGATATGTTTTGGTATCCTGCTCATCAAGAACGGGTATTTGAGATTCTCAATAGTGAATGGGGCAGGTTGTTTTATAATTGGGAGGAAAATACCTTACCACCTGATGACCTGAATATTGCCGGGTGGAATGATGTTGGGACAGTCCCGGCGAAACTAAATAAGGAAACTATGCAACTAATTGTACAGGCTTTTAAAGTCCTTGGCACCTGTATCAAAGAGGCACCAGAATTTGGGAGTCGTAAAAGGCTTAAAAAGGGTTAAGCATTCAGTCGTCAGGTATCAGCAGTCATAAAATCGAGGATGGAGAATGAAGGATGGAGAATGGAGAATAAAGGATGTACGACATCTTATCTTTTCTCCTCCATCCTCCATTCTCCATCCTTCATCCTATAAAAACTGATACCTGAACGCTTACTAAAAAATGAATAGGGGTTTTAATAATGGATTGGAAATACTGTGAAGAAATACTGCCAAAAGTATCACGAACTTTTGCCCTGAATATTGTAAAATTAGAGGGCGATACCTATAAGGCAGTTACAATTAGTTATCTGCTTTTGCGGATTGCGGATACCTTTGAGGATAACATCTACCAGACAGAAGAGGAAAAGATAGCCGCACTCTCTTCTTTGGCAAGCATTTTTGAGGGAAATAAGGATTTAGACGAAAGACTTCATCTCTACGAATCACTCAAATTCTTATGGCAGGAAAAATCCCCGGAAAAAGACCTTGTGGAAAATGGGGATAGGGTTTTAAAATGCTATCGTGAACTCCCATCAGTGTATCAACGAATTATAGACCCGCTTCTTGTAGAATCTATGGAGGGGATGGCAAAATTTCAAAGAAGAAAGTTGGAATGCCCTTCAAAGATATTTCAATTAGAAGACCTCAAGGATTTGGAGCAATATTGCTATTATGTGGCGGGTATTGTGGGAATAATACTTACCAGGATATTTTCTCTAAATGAGGGTATTTCTCCAAAGAAAAGTGAGCTTGAAAAATATCAGGTAGAATTTGGATTAGCCCTGCAACTGACAAATATTCTCAAAGACTGGCAAAAGGACTTAAAAAGAGGCTGGTGCTATCTCCCCTATTCAATTACCCAAAAATGGAAAATTAACCTTGAGAAGGGTTTGTCTCAACCACAGCAAATAGGTATAATAAAAGACCTCATCCCCTGGATTCTGTCATATTTTGATTCGGCGTTAAAATATATAGAAATTCTACCCAAAGAAGAAAGGTCTATCAGGCTGTTTTGCATCATACCCTTTGTTCTGGCATATCGGACACTGAGGAACATCATTAAGAGGCAAGGGGATAAAATTTCGAGGGAGGAAGTGCTGAAAATATTAGAGATATCCAACGATTACGCCGAGTCGAATAAACTTTTAAGGGAGGACTATTTAAGAATAAAAATAACAGTTCAAAGAGGTCTGAGGGTTAAACCTTGATTACAGAATTCAGTTAACAAATAGGGTATTGTGAATTCCGTAATCAAGGTTTGCCCCAATACTGTTCGGAATGATTCTTGCTTATGCAATTAATAATGTCATGCCTTCGGCATTTTATTGTTTTGTTTGCTTCATGGCTATAATAATTACACCCCTTCGGGGTTAAAATATTAGTGCATTACATTATTAGCTATAATAATACCAGCCCTTTGGGCTTCAAGAACAAGAATAAACCCGAAGAATTGATATTATTATAGCCACCAGCAAG
>JBDRHR010000075.1:0-3775 GCA_043816605.1 Nitrospirota bacterium | reverse complement strand
GGAAATAAGGCTTACCTTATGAGGGATGGCAGGTGTGTTTGCTCACAGGGATGTTCGGAACCCGACTTGAGCTTATGGGAAGCGGAAAGTTATATGAATTTTTGCTTGATACTTCATAAAAAAATCCCACTTTTCCTTTAGAATGTTATGATAATTGCGAAATTTGATAGAATATGTATATACCGATTTAGAAATGAATCGCATTATACTTCTAAATGAATTAATCTAAAGCACTTATCCGTCAAAACAAAAGATATTGATAATTTCTAAATTATGATGTAAACTATCCGCTCGGAGGATTTATGGGGAAAATAGAACAAGTTACAACTGATTTTTTATTTCCTGAAGCTAATTATATGCTTGGAGCTGGTTCTGTGCTTAGTTTAGCTGGCGATTATTTCGCTTATAATTCATGTGAAAATGGAGAAGAAGCAGATTCATTAGCTCTAAAAGCAGATGTTACTGTTGTTGCTAATGATATGAAAAGAACTATTTCCAGTATAGATGACCCCAGATTCAAAACCCATGACTAATCTACCTCAAAATTCCGAGAACCCTAAAAAGCATAACTCAATAAGAGCAGTTGAGTTTGCTCATTATTCAGGTCCAATTCCTCCTCCAAGGTTACTCCAAGATTATGAAAATATAGTTCCCGGATTAGCTGATAGAATAATGACATTAACAGAAAAACAATCAAGCCATCGAATAAACCTAGAGTAGTGAGTCAGTAGCGACTTTACAATGATTAACCTTTTCCAGAATAGCCTCAACTTTCTTTGTCCAGACGAAAGGTTTTGGATTCTGGTTATTTAAGCGAATGAATTCTTTAATTGCGCTAATCAACTCCGGAACGCTTCTGAAGACGCCACGGCGAATTCGCTTGCGCGTAATCTCGCCGAACCAACGTTCCACAAGATTCAACCATGAAGAACTGGTCGGAATAAAATGGAGATGAAAACGCCGATGATGTTGAAGCCATAACTTTACATTAGGGTGATTATGAGTTCCGTAGTTATCCAAAATCAAATGCAGATCTCTTCTTCCAGGAGTTTCGCGGTCAATTTTGCGCAAAAACTTCAGGAACTCTTCATTGCGATGCAAGGGATAACAAGTTCCGATCACGGTTCCTTCCAAAACGTTAAGTGCCGCAAAAAGGCAAGTGGTTCCATTGCGTTTATAATCATGCGTCATAGTTCCACATCGTCCCTTTTTCATTGGCAATCCCGGCTGAGTGCGATCCAATGCCTGAATTTGCGATTTTTCATCCACACACAATACCAAAGCCTTATCCGGTGGATTCATATACAAACCGACAACATCCGTCAGTTTCTCAATAAACCGTTTATCCCTGGACAATTTGAATGTCTTTGTCCGATGAGGTTTCAAACCGTGAGCATTCCAGATTCGCACTACGCTGGATTGGCTGACGCACAGTTTTTTCGCCATCGTCCGTGTGCTCCAATGAGTCGCGTCGGGTGGCGTAGTCTGGAGAGTTGCTTCCACAATAGCCCGAATTTTCCTGTCGTCCAGGCGCTGCGCACTTGGGCCATGCGGAGCATCTTCGGACAATCCCAAAAGTCCCTGCTTGCAGAAACGATTACGCCAAAGCAGAACTGTCGGGCGGGAGGTATTCAGTTCTTTGGCGATTGCATTATTGGAAACTTCCTCACCCGCAAGCAGACAGATACGAGATCTCAGAACTATTCTTTGCGGCGTAGTTCCAGCTCGCACCCAACTCTCCAGTGTTTTTCTTTGTTCCATTGTTATTGGCAAAGCATCGGTTGGTTTCCACATAACACCAACTATAGCATATTAAGGTCTTATTGTAAAGATATTACTGACTCACTACACTAGAGTCTATAGTAATTCCCAACAGAGAAAAACTGTTAGTTAGCGGTCAAAGATCTGCTCTTTTTATTGGAATATTTGGATTACTTTGTGCAACTTTTCTAATATACACTAACCATGATACAGCGGGCACGATAATAGGCGGAAGCACATTGGTATCATTAGTCAGTGCATTCTTGTTCGGCAACAAGGGCCAGCAAAAGGATCTAGTGTAGTGTAACACGAATAACTTTACAGTGGCCACGACCATACAGTCATTGTAAAGCCGTTACTGTTACACCACACTAGCAAAGAAACGGCCTGAAGATAAACCCTCTAAAAATTAATCTTCATCCTGTCATTCCCATCGTCAAAAGAACAAATACAAAACTTTAAAAAACTGTCCATAATTGGTCCAAAATGACATAAATTGAGGTAAATTGGTTCAAGTCAAAAATATGTGATTCTCATTGGGGAAATAAGGCTTACCTTATGAGGGATGGCAGGTGTGTTTGCTCACAGGGATGTTCGGAACCCGACTTGGGCTTATGGGAAACGGAAAGTTATACGAATTTTTGCTTGATAATTCATAAAACTTCATAAAAAATACCGCTTTTCTTTTGATGCGCCATGTTTCCTTAAGCACACGGATAAGACATTCCGTATAGACCGGTTTCCGATGGCGCCTTGTCCCTTCCCTTAAAGGTTTCGCGCCGCGCATAAGCCGGCCCGGCGTGTTTTTTATGGCAACCAAACGTTTCGCTTATCTGCCGTATAAGACGGGTTTTTTCTTTTTTACCCGAAGCGTTGCGATATATAAACTGCATTTGTTTTACATACTCCCTTTTTGCGGAAAGAGTCATCTTTATGCCTCCAAAATGAAACCACATTTCGGGAACATTTTAGATGATTTGACGACACCTGTTTCGGGAACATTTTAGATGATTTGATGCGTTAGATTGACATTGGCTTTTGCAAATGGTATCCTTAAATAATCAATGTGTCTGTCATATGTTGATTTCGCCATGAAATTTACGACAGGCGCTACATCAAGCAGTTCTTACTGCATAAAGGAGAGACTCACATGAAAAAGCTGTTATTATCACTGTTGTGCGCTGTGTTTTTTGTCGGCGGAGCATTTGCCTCAGACGAAGGACATCCTGATAGAGAATTCTTGACAGGATCAGGGTTTGAATTTGTAAAGGTAAATGATGTTCTTGTCGGAACATTCAATCTCATACCCATATGGGCGGAAAAAGCCTGTGGAGATCATATAAAAGGATTCTACAAAGTAGGAAAAGATGTAAAAGAATTTTCAGTCATTATAAAAGACGGAAAATTGACCGGCACATTCGGCAAACGCGTAATTGTAGTGGAAGGCGTTGATCCCCAAAAAAAGGAAATAACACTCACTTCCGGAGGGAATAAATTCATTTTTAAATATAACAATGGCGGGACAAATGGCGCTCACCTTGTCAATCTACAGTTTGATTTTCAGGGGATTGACCAAAACAATTACAATGTAACGCTTGACGGAGAATGCTGTCTTGGTTCGGTTATGTTCTATTCTGTCTTTATAACCGGAGTCACATCTCTATAAAGTTTTCGGCAATTGAATGGCGGCTTTATGCCGCCATTCATGAAATATCTCAAGCAATAATAAACCCTCTCCTCAAATTCACTATCACGCCCTAATAAAAAATCATCATCTTTATATATTGGACTTTCCCGCTATAAAGGCTAAAATATGCCGTGGATTGTAAAATGATTATTATACTTTTACATCTAAGGATGTTTTATTGAGGTTTTTCGGCGGTTTTAATAGAAAACCAATTTCTAAAAATTCATTTTTAACGGAGAAACAAATGAAACAAAAAATATTAATAGTAGATGATGAAAAAAATGTAAGAAATGTGATTCAAAGGGCTTTTTCACAAGAATATTCCGT
>JBDRHR010000074.1:0-6291 GCA_043816605.1 Nitrospirota bacterium | reverse complement strand
GTGGCGTATTTCAAATCCGGTATGCGACCTCAAGTGAGGCATTGGATTCAGCCGGATGGGGGACGCCTTCGCTTGTTGGTACATTAACCTTTATTTCAGACGGTACGCAAACGGCATATTACCAGGTTAAGGATATAGTTGGTTTGATAAGTGCGACGATAACAGATAGTATCATCGTTGATACCATGCCACCTATTGTTATTTTACAACAGATAATTGATGTTCAGGTGAAAAATGATATAATTATTATTGGGACTGCTACGGATATTCCGACGCAAATAGAGCGGGTTGAATATCGTATAGATTTTGGTAATTGGATTCAAGCAGGGCCCAATGACGGCAAATTTGACTCCGGGATAGAAACCTTTAGTATTATGTTAGTTGAATTACCGGATGGAACGCATACCATTACTGCTCGTGCGGTAGATTCAGCCGGAAATGTTGGACCACAAACCTCCACTACATTCTTAGTTGATACCCAGGGACCTGCAATCACTAATATCCAGATTACACCACCAGTTACTAATATATCACCAGTGATGACCGGGACAGTAGCAGATGGATATAATGCTCCAGTAGAGGTTAGATACTGGTTAGATACTGATTATGGGACGAATACACCAGGTTATGCGACGATGACAATTTTATCATCAGGTAACCTTACTTCAGATATTCGGGGGACAATTAATGTAGCTGGATTAAGTAACGGAGAACATGTCGTCTATGTCCAGGCTAAGGATGCTGTAGGAAACTGGGGAGAAAAGGTAATATCTAAGTTTAAGTATTCTGAGACAGGACTTGTGGTTGAAATTAAATCATCTCCACATACACCTACTAATCAAGGTACTGTTAGTATTAGTGGGTATGCACATAATATTATAGGAATAGGAATTAAGATTGAGCAAATTAGATGTATGTTAGATAATAAGAATGTAGGAACTTGTACCTATACCAATGAATTTGTTGCCTGGTTTGAATTTGCTACGATTTCAACCTTAATGCTTGATGACGGCACGCATACAATTTACATCATAGCCAGGGATGAGGCGACGAATCAGGCAACTGCTACGGCAACCTTCTTCCTTGACAGGAAAGCACCAACGATAGAGGTAATTAATGTGGTTTATCCTACCGGTCAGACAAGGGTTAAAGAAGGGGATGTAGTCAGGATAGAGGCAAGGGTAAAGGATTCAGGGACGGCATCGGGTATTTCCCAAGTGTTATTAGATGCAAGTAGTATTGGTGGTGCGGCAAACCAAATAATGAGTATTGATGGTGCTACTTATACAGCCCAAGTAACTTTATTGGGCACACCGGAAATAGAAGACGAGAGATGGATAAAAGTAAAAGCGATAGATTTGGCTAATAACCCCAGTGAAGGCACACAAACAGTATTTATAGACAATAAACCGCCTATATTTATTCAACTAACCTCTAATAAAGATATTTATAAGGATGGGGAGACTATTGTCCTAACCGCCAAATTTGACTCGGCTAATGGCTATGGTTCTTATACTGTAACAGCAGATTTTGCCCCGATAGATAATAGCACTCAAGCTACAACTATAATCCTTACAAATATAGGCACAGGAACTTATGTTGGCTCATATACGATTGGGTTATCAGGCAATACTATTCGTGATGGGGATTACGATATTCCTGTAACTGCTAAAGACCAGGCAAATAATTCAACTCAGAGAGACATCAGGTTAGAATTAAATAATGCTGAGATAATAGGTGTACTCAGTGCTAATCCAACGAAGGTCAAAGATGGTGATACAATTAAATTTACTTACATAGTTGGACAAAGTGGGTTTATTGCCTTGATTAATCTTAATGAACTTGATACCACATGGGGAACTAATACCTACGGCACAATGACGGATAAAGGCAATGGTATTTATGAATTAACCTGGACTATAAATTTAAACAATATGGCCGAAGATGGTAGTAAGACAATTTATGCCACAGTGACAGATACCAAGGGTAATCTTATCGCCACAGCTACAACGCAAGTGTATCTAAATAATTCATCACCATTTATGGGCACATTAGCTACTATGATAAGACCATTACCTGTAGAAAAACATAATAGATTAGAAATATATCAGGATTGGATTGAGATTTTTGGCTCGGTAACAAGTCAAGTTAAGATAGTAGCGATATGGTGGAGAAATGGTGACATGGTATGTCATGAGGTAGTCCCGGCAGAAGGTGTATATTTCTATTTTGACAAAATACCATTAACTTTAGGCTCAAATACCGTTATAATATTTGCTCGAGATGAAATGGGTAATGTAGGCAGTCAGAGTGTCCAGTTATATTATATTGAACCAAAGGTAAATGTTCCGATAGGTCCTGGTGGTGGTGTAGTAGAGAATCCAGATGGAACTAAGCTTGATATACCTCAAGGGGCACTGATAGAGGTCGTAAATATTACTATTAATGTTTTACCGGCTGAGATAGAATTAGAGAAAAAACCATCGTCAGACAATATCAAATTATTAGGTATCCCTCATGAATTTGGTCCTTCCGGAATAGTATTTCATAAATCAATTAAACTAACTTTTGTCTATACTGATGCTGACCTTGAGCGATTTGCAAAGAAGGTAGGAAGACCAATTAATGAGCATGAACTGAAAATATTCTTCTGGGATGAGGAAAGACACGATTGGGTTAAGGTAGGTGGAATTGTAGATTCTGCTAATAACATAATCATTGTTTATGTCAATCACTTCACGATTTACGATGGTGGGATAGATACTTCCCCGCCACCTTCACAACCTGCGGTCTTTGTAAATAGAAATCCATTTAAGTTAGGTGAGGTAACAGAATTTGTAGCTGATTTACCAGATAATGCCGATAAGGTTACCATACGAATATTTGACCTGTCAGGTGATTTAGTTCGGGTAATTGCCGAGGAGGAATCATTAAGCGATAAGAAAAACCAGGCAAATGTTAATATTGGTAGTTGGGATGGGATGAATGACTTTGGTAATTATGTTGGTAGTGGAATTTATGTCTATCAGGTAAGGATAACCTTTACAGATGGTAGTACTTATGTCCAGACTAAACCGATTGGAGTAGTGAAGTAGAAAGAAGATTGGTTAAGGTTAGGAAGCCTGTATGGAAGTTGGGTTAGGAGGTTAGGGAAAAATGGAGAACGATAAGAAACCAATTAGAAGTTTTAAGGATTTACATGTATTTCAAAATACCTCTCAAACTTGTATTACTGTAATGACTAAAATTATTCCAAAACTTCCTAATTCAGAGAAATATGACCTGAAAGATCAACTTAGTAGGTCTTGTAAGGCAATACCAAGACTTATTGCTGAAGGATATGCCAAGCGTCATCAAAGGCATGGTTTCCAAAAGTATCTTGATGATGCAATGGGAGAGTGTAATGAAACAATTGTAAGCATAGAACAATGTCATGATATATATCCCGAATATGTGGATACCAAATTGTGCGAGGAACTTGTTAAAATTTACGATATTTCAGGAAGACAACTCTACAATTTATCGATTGCATGGACAAATTTTAAGGGGAAAGGACCAACTTCTTAACCCCTAAACTAAACTGGTTTCTTAACCATAACCCCTTTACCAAAATGGAGGTGAGTTAAAATGTATAATTTAATAAGAATAATATTAATGTTAGTTTTTCTTTTAGGTTTTGCTAAAGCAAGTTTTACTCTGCCGATAGACCTTCAGCTTGGTGCCAGACCGCAAGGTATGGGTGGGGCATTTGTGGCGATGGTAGATGATGTCAATGCGGTCTATTGGAATCCGGCAGGATTAACTCAAATGAGGACATTTGAGGCGGCGTTTATGCATGTTACCCCATTTAGTGTAGGTGAGACAAGTATTGATTTTTCATCTTTTGCCGTGCCAATGAGTCAAACCGGTGCCTTTGGCGTTAGCTGGATTCATCAAGGGGCAGAGTTAGAAGAGGATAGGGGAGCAACATACAAAAAATCCGATATGTCAGAGGATACCTTTGTCCTATCTCTTGCCCGTAAACTCACTCCTGATATGTCGTTAGGAGTAAATATCAAACGATTACGGATAGATTCCGAGATAGGTGGTGGAGGTGGGTTTGGTTATGATTTAGGGTTGCTTTACCGTGTTCATAATGTCGCCTTTGAAAAACTACCTTTTCAGACATTTTCCTTTGGACTGATGTCCCGTAATCTATTTACTGACCTCAAAGATGAGTCTGTCCCGGCTACAATGAGGATGGGTGTAGCTACAAAGGTGTATAACGGTCGGGTAGCACTGGCGGCTGATATGGAGAAGAAAAAAGAGGTAAATAAAGTAGAGAATTCCTATCAATTTCATTTTGGTGCTGAAACTGCTATAACTCGAAATATGTTACTTCGCCTCGGTAATGATGATGGAGATTTGACTTGTGGTGTCGGATTTCTTCTTTTAAACTGGGAATTAGATTATGCCTTTTATCGGATAAAAGAATATGATTTAGACTATTCTCACCGTATTTCAGCCACATTAAAGTTTTAGGATACAGATTTTGGTGTATTGGGTGTCTTAACGAATTTAAGGAATTTTCCCACCAAACGAGTTTGTCCGAACAAGTGCCAGAGGTGCTACCTTTTCGGGCTTCTGTATTGCGTGCCAACCTGTGACGTAATCCTTCAGTTACGGGTGGAAAATTTATCAAAAGGAAAATCCAAATCTCGAAATCCGAAACAATATCAAATTACCAAAATACAAATGTTTAAAACCGAGACACCTACGAAGTAAGTTGTTGTTTCGATATTTGGATTTTGAATTTTGGATTTGTTTCGAATTTCGATATTCGGATTTCTGATTTCGGATTTATAAAACTTTTTTCCACTGATAACTGAGAGATTACCCTGTGACAAAAAATTTTCTTGACAAGGTTTAAATGTTGTGATATAATAAAATCAGGTGATAAAAATGGGACGAATAATCGAAAAGATAATAGTGAAAAATTATGGAGATGTGTTAAAAGCAGATGAAGGTGTAATAGATGCCAATCAAATTCGTACCGTAGAGGTTGATGCTATTGTGGATACAGGTGCAACCTATGTCTGCCTTGGTAAAAAGGATATTGAATTATTAGGTCTTCCATTTCATAATGAGGTGAGTATCAAAACAGCTAATGGTAAGGCAACTCGAAGAACCTTTAAAGGTGCTGAGATTGAGTTAAATGGACGAACCTTTGTTATGGAGGTAATGGAAAACGATGAGGATACACCTGCTTTGATTGGTTACTTATTGTTGGAAGCACTTGACTTTGTGGTTGACCCTAAAACCCAAAAGGTTATTCCAAACCCCGCCCACGATGGTAAATGGGTTGCGGATTTGTATTGTCTTACACCTTTGAGGTAGAGACTAAACACTTACAATTTTTACAGGTAATAAAGATGCAAAATAAAACAAAAGGTCAGGTAGAATCACAGATTAGTGAGGCTATTATTAAATTTGAAAAAGAATATATGGGCAGAGGTCCTACTGAGACTAAAACCTATATTATCAAAGATATGATTTTTGTGCGGCTGAAGGGAGTGCTTACACCGGCAGAGGAACAATTAGCTAAAACTACCGAGGGACAGGGGTTAGTAAAAAAAACTCAATTGCTGTTATTAGAAGGAGCACGGATGATGCTGGAGAGGTTACTACTTGATATTACTGCCTGTCAAACAATAAGTCTGCATACAGATATTAGTATAAAAACAGGCGAGCGGGTGATTATTTTTACGCTTGACCAGAATCTGGAAGAAAAATTTGCAGGAGGATAATTATAACCACAAAGATATAAAAAAGATTAGCCACGAATTAACACAAATTAACACTAATGAATAAAAATTTTCTTTCTATTCGTGTTTATTCGTATTTATTCGTGGCTAATTTTCTTTGTGTCTTTGTGGTTCAATAAATTATTTGGAAGACTAAGGCAAAGGGATTTAATCCAGTTGCAAAGTAAGCCAACATCAGGTTTCTATGTTTTCGCTTTTGCGAAGGCAGGAAACGGTGTTGGCTTTTTTGTTTTGTAACTACTTAGCCACAAAGACACGAAGACACTAAGATTTAAAATACATATTATTTCTTAGTGACTTAGTGGCTGAATACTCAGGAGGATAAAATTTATGGCTAAGGTGGCTATCTTATACGAATTTCAGAAAGTAATCTTGAATGCCGATAATATATTATAAACTTAATGGAGGGAGGTTTGTAATGTGTAAAGCATTAGAGGTAATTAATCGGTTGACAGATGGAGAACTAGCGGAAGCGGCAAGGAAGGAG
>JBDRHR010000073.1:0-13511 GCA_043816605.1 Nitrospirota bacterium | reverse complement strand
TTCTGTTACTCTCAAAATGAAACATCCCTACCTTCATAGAATGAAAAACACATGCTCTCTTGCCCATTGGACACCATTTCATTGACAGTTTTATAAAGGAATGTAAAACTCGAATTTGTTTTATCGAATATTCAGTTTTTCCAAAAAACATTTGACAAAAATGGATTTTTAATGTATAATTGTAATTGGTCAAGTGGATAGGTTAAAGGCTGAAGGGTAAAATAGTCTTCTTCCTACAGCCTAATAGCCTTCAGCCTAAACAACCTGCGTAGTAACAGAGAGGAATAAAGGATGCCTAAAAAAACACTCAAAGAAATATTAAGTCCAAACATTATTTCTGTTTCTCCAAATACGCTTGTTTCAGAAACTATCTCAATCATGTCTGAGAAAAAGGTTAGTTGTCTAATCATCATTCAAAACAAAAAAACAGTAGGAATATTTACGGAAAGGGATGTTGTGCGGTGCTTATACGCGGGCATTCAATTAGAAAAACATAAGATAAAGGATGTGATGACCAAACATATTTTTACTGCAAGCCCTGACATGAACCTTTACGAGGCTTATGATTTACTCCAACATCACAAAATACGACACCTTGTTGTTGTGGATTCAAAGGGTAAATTGATGGGGGTGGTAACCCAAACAGATTTGATGAATAATCTTGGGCTGGAATATTTTGTTGAGGTTAAGGAAGTATCAAAAGTAATGACACGGAATGTAGTAACCGTGGGAAAGGAAAATCCGGTTCAAGACGCCATAGATAAAATGTCAAGATTTTCAATCAGTTGTATAGTTATTGAAGAAAATACATTTCCTGTGGGAATATTAACTGAGCGTGACCTGACGCGATTATTTTATGAAAAGGGTAATATTAATGATTTAAAAATTGAGGAGGTAATGAGCCATACGGTCAAAACCATACCTTTGCACACACCTGTCTATGATGCGGTAAAAATAATGAGTCAGGAAAAGATTCGCAGACTGATTATTGTCGATAACGCAGGTAAAATAGCCGGTCTAATTACCCAGTACGATATTACCAAAAAATTAAAAGGGGAATATATCGACTATTTAAAAAATATTATTCATGAAAAAGACAAACTATTAGAAAAGACTAAAAAAATCCTGACCAATAAATTAGTTCTTGAACACATAAGAATCCAGAAACTTGAGTCGCTCGGTCTTCTTGCCGGCGGCATTGCCCATGATTTTAATAATCTCCTTACCTCTATTTTAGGAAATATCAGTTTCTTTAAGATATCTATAAAACCTGAAGATGAACATCTTGGAAGATTAACAGAAACAGAGAAGATTATTCTTCGGGCAAAGAATCTAACTCATCAATTACTTACCTTTGCACAAGGTGGGCTACCTGTCAAAAAGGTTATTTCTATCTCAGAATTACTAAAGGAGTCAGTCGAATTTGCCCTGGCCGGGTCTAATATTAAATGTGATTTTTCAATACCAGACAACCTTTTACCGGTTGAATGTGATGAAGGACAACTTAGTCAGGTGTTTAATAATCTAATAATTAATGCCAAAGAGGCAATGCCAAAAGGTGGCATAATAGAAATTAAGGCACAAAATTTAAGTGTCCTACCAGAACAAATTATAGATATACCGGAGGGTAAATATATAAAAATTTCTATCACAGACACAGGATGTGGTATTCCCAAAAAATATCTTAACAAGATATTTGACCCTTATCTGACGACTAAATCCAGAAAAAGCGGTCTGGGATTAACTACGACTTACTCCATTGTCAAAAAACATTATGGATATATCGATGTTGAATCTAAGTCAGGTATTGGCACAACCTTCCATATTTATTTACCTGCCTCTGATGAAAAGATTACATCTGACAGGAAACAGGCGGATAACATAATTAGAGGAAAAGGAAAGATACTTCTGATGGATGATGAGGAGGATATTTTAAGGATTACAGGTGACATACTCAGGTATTTGGGTTATGAAGTGGAAACTGCAAAAGATGGAGATTCTGCAATTGCGTTGTATAAAAAGGCAAAGGAGTCTAATCATCCTTTTGATGTGGTTATATTGGATTTAGTTGTTCCTGGGGAAATGGGTGGTAAGGAAACGATAAAAAAACTTATTATCATTGACCACGAGGTAAAAGCCATTGTTTCAAGTGGTTATTCCAATGATTTTATTATGGAAGATTTCAGAAAACATGGTTTTGT
Source organism: Nitrospirota bacterium (assembly GCA_043816605.1). Classification (GTDB taxonomy): domain Bacteria; phylum UBA9089; class CG2-30-40-21; order CG2-30-40-21; family SBAY01; genus JBDRHR01. Next base: position 11,310 of record JBDRHR010000073.1, on the reverse strand, counting down.
CGCCGTTATGGCTAAACCATTTAAAGTCGAGGAACTAAGCCAACTTGTGTATAACCTGATAAATGAAGGGCAATTATCAATTAACAATTAACAATTAATAATTGATAATTGATAAAAAAGGTGGTAGAAATGAAAAAAGTAAGAAACGGAATTTTAACCGGTGGGATTGTTTTTGCCGTGTTGATTTCATCTGCTAATTTGGCTTTGACCGCAATTGAATTTGAAAAAGGTGAACCCAGTCAGATAAGGGAATTAATCCTGAAACAAAAACAGGAGAAGAAAAGGCTTGTTACCGAAAAATACAAAAAACAAAAACAAGGGCAGGAAACAGCAGTTCAAGAAAAAACAAAACTGGAAACTTCAAAAAACCCCGGTGAAACTCAAGAACAACCTGCATCTTTTATTAGATTAAAAACCCTGCTAATCATTGGACTGCTTTTATTAACCATCCTGAGTATAACCTTAGGTATTACCATCAACCGTAGACGGCAGGGTAAATAATTGGAATTTTGGATTTTAGATTTTGGATTTTGGATTTCAAAATTTGGCAGGAATACTTTCGTGTCTGTCAGATAAGGGGGGGGGATTTCCAGATGAAAAAATATTTTTAGGTTGGTTGATTTTATTTCTAAATGTAAGTCTTGCCTTTGCAGATGGGATGATTATCCCACGACTAAGACCGGAAGAACCACCATTACCTCCATGGGCTGTCAAATATCACCATGTACTGTGGCTAGCACACTTTGTGGCAAAATTTTGCTTGACATTCTTTCATAGTTGTAGTAAGATTGTAATTGCAAAATGAGTAAACTAATCTTAGTTCTTGGAGGAATTCGCTCGGGGAAAAGCCAATTTGCCTGCCGGTTAGCTGACCAATTGAGTCGAGAGGTAGCCGTAATAGTTACCTGTATCCCTCAAGATGAGGAGATGCAGGCAAGGATTGCAGAGCATCGGCTAAAAAGACCAAAACACTGGCAAACCATAGAAGCACCAAAAGAAATCATACCCCATTTGCAAGAAAGCAAGCTTTCCTTCCACATACATTCGGGGCTTTTATTAGAAAACAATAAGTTATCTACAGGTTCAAATTTGGGATTTTCTATACAGCAAAAATCAGAGGTAATTTTAATTGATTGTCTGAATATGTTTATCTCTAATTTATTGTTAGATGAACTAACTCCAGAGACTATTTTAGAAAAGGTTTCCTCTTTAGCCGAAGGAATAAGTAAAAAAAAGGATGGTTGGGTGATAATCGTTTCTAACGAGGTAGGCTCATGCCTTGTCCCTACCAATAAGTTAGCCAGGGTGTTCACTGATTTATTAGGTAAAGCAAATCAAATTATGGCGGATTGTGCCAATGAGGTCTATCTTTTAGTCGCGGGAATACCAGTAAAGATTAAATGAACATAACTGGTAATTGGTTAAATGGTAAGTGGTTAAATGATAACCAATTATCATTCACCAATTACTAATTACCAAGGAGGAAAAATAATGATTCAAGCAACAACGATATTAGCCGTAAGTTACAACGGTAAAGTAGCTTTAGGTGGTGATGGGCAGGTAACCTTTGCTAATACCATCATGAAACATAAGGCAAAGAAGATAAGGCGGATGTATAATGATAAGGTTTTAGCCGGGTTTGCCGGGAGTGTTGCCGATGCATTTACATTATTTGCCAAATTTGAAGGAAAACTTGAGGAATACCGAGGGAATTTACCCAGAGCCGCAGTAGAATTAGCCAAAGAATGGCGGACAGATAAGTTCTTACGCCGATTAGAGGCATTATTAGCCGTAGCAGATAAAGACCATTTATTGGTTATCTCAGGTAACGGTGAAGTGATTGAGCCGGATGATGGGATTATTGCTATTGGTTCCGGTGGTCCGTATGCCTTAGCCGCTGCCCGTGCCTTAGTTAAATATGCTAATTTAACCGCAAAAGAGATAGTTGAAGAGGCATTGAAAATCACCTCCCAAATCTGTATCTATACCAATGACCAGATAAATGTAGAAGAACTATAGTAACTACTCAGTTTTTTTTATATTAGCTACGAATGAACACGAATTATCACGAATTTTTGCAGAAAACATATCACTATAGAACTCTCATAGAAACATACAGAATCTATGGTATTCTGTGACATTCTGTGGCAATTATTATCTGTTTTCTATTCGTGTATATTTGTGTTAATTCGTGGCTGAGTAATTACGAACTATGATTGTAATCGGTCAGTTATTGGGGGAAACATGAAAAAATTTATCAAAAGGATTAGGGGTTAAGTGGAATAAGAAAAAACAAACACTCGAACCCTTGAACCCTCGAATTCTGGACCCCATTTTCTCCATCTGATAACTGACCCATTACCTATGATTTGCTATATTTGGTGATTTAGTAAGTTGGTGAGATGGAATACAGAAAATAGCATAAAAAGGTATTGAAGATGGAAAATAGGTATCATTTTGTCGGTATTGGTGGGTCAGGGATGAGTGCTTTGGCACAAATACTTGTAGCCCGTGGAGTTAAAGTCTCAGGCTCGGATAGATATTATGACGCCGAAGTGAATACCACATTTTTTGATAAACTTGCCTCCCTTGGAATTTCTATATTTAGCCAAGACGGCTCTGGAGTTGAAGGAAAAGTTGCTCAAGGGGTAGCACCCCTCGCAGGGGTAGCACCTCTGACAGTCGTGGTATCAACTGCTATTGAAACGGATAACCCGGATATTGTAAAGGCAAAGGCATTAAACATACCCATTATAAAACGGGCAGAACTCTTAGCCGAAATTTTTAATACCACTAAAACAGGGATTGCCATTACCGGGACAAGTGGAAAAACAACTACTACGGCGATGACAGGCTTTATCTTACACCAACTGGGATTAAACCCAACAATTATCAATGGCGGCATAATGCTTGACTTTTGTGATGGCGATTGGTTAGGGAATGCAGTTCATGGTGATGCTGACTTGATGGTGATTGAGTCGGATGAAAGTGATGGTTCTTGTATCCGTTATAACCCGGCTATTGGCGTAATTACCAATATTCACTTAGACCATAAACCCTTGTTTGAGCTTGAGATAATATTCAATGAGTTTACAGGAAATATCAGGGAAACCCTTTTGGTAAATGCAGATTGCCCCTCGTGTGCAAATTTAAAATCCCACCCACAAAAGATTACCTTTGGGATTAAAAAAAAGGCGGATGTTTTCGCAAAGGAATTGAAATTATTACCCCATGGTTCCCATTTTGTCATAGAAAATACCGCATTTTACTTACCACTTCCCGGTATTCATAATGTTTATAACGCCCTGGCGGCTATTGCTGTAGTTACCGGTTTAGGTATTAAAATAGACCTGCTTGCCACTGTGTTAAGCAAATTCAAGGGAATAAAAAGGCGGGGACAACTTATCGGCGAGGAAAAAGGAATCAAGGTTATAGATGATTATGCCCATAATCCGGATAAAATTAAAGCGACACTGGCTACCCTTAAATTACAATTCCCACGACTTATCGCTATTTTCCAACCACACGGATTTGGTCCTACCCGGCTATTAAAAGATGGGTTTATTCAAGTATTCAAGGAAGAATTAAGGAAACAAGATATTTTGTTTATGCCGGAGATTTACTATGCAGGGGGAACTGTGGCAATGGATATTTCCTCCAAAGATATTATTACCCCGCTTCAAAAACAAGGGATTCAAGCATATTATTTTATGCATCGACAGGAAATAATTGGTGCCGTGGCTAAAATAGTTCAATCTGGAGATGGGATAGTAGTTATGGGAGCACGAGATGAGACATTATCTGAATTTTGCTTAGGTATTTTAGAGGCAATGAAATAGTGCGGAAAGCATCCCAAAATGATGAACTAAAGGCAAAGATGCTCGAGGCACTAACCTTGCTCAATGATAAGAGATACAGGGAATAAGATAAAGAAGTACGGTGTTGCATATCATCCGTAAGGCTCGACAGGCTGTTACGGAACTAAAAATCAGCGTGAACAGCATACTATATATAGTGCATAATAACAAGATTGACACAACATATTGTGTGTCTTTCGAGCCAAATTCCTATTCCGTAACAGCCTGTCGAGTCGAGATATTTGCTACCACCCCTATAATTGGTTCGGATGCAGGAGGTGTCTATCGCTGTATTGAGCAGGTATATTAAAAAAATTAGTCGTAGTAGCGGCGATAATTTTTGCTATCTCTTCTTCGGTAAGGTTTTTTAAACTTGATACCGTTTCTAATGCATATTTCAGGTTAGCAGGCTCATTTCTTTCACCTCGAACCGGAGCAAGGACAGGAGAATCAGTCTCAAGCATGAGGGATTCTATTTTTAGAAATTCAACTAAATTTTGCTTTTGGATTGAATGAACTACCGTTGTAGGAATGGTAAAATAAAAGCCTGCCTCCTCTCCTTTTTTTGCCCAGCCTTTTTTTCCATCAAAGGCATGCATCAACACTCTTTGTGGCGGATTCTCAAGCAATATCTCAATGGCATATTTACCGGCACTGCGGGAATGGACAATAAGTGGAAGATTCATCTCTTTTGCCATGGCAATCCATTCTTTAAAGAGTTTTCTCTGAGTCGCCCTTTGTTCCCCTTCTACCCAATAATAATCTAATCCAACCTCTCCAATCCCGATTATTTTATCTCTATTGTTCTTTATGAACTCACGAATCCTTTCTATTTCGGTTTCATCAAATAGGGTAGGACTGCATCCCACAGTGAGCTCAACATAATCCTTGTATGTCTGGACAATCCTGCAAGCCTTCTGAATTTCTTCAAAATCCACAGTGGAAATAATAATCTTTGCAACACCGGCATCCTTTGCTCGTCGAATGACCTGGTCTAAATCCTGATTAAATTTCTCATCATGGAGATGACAATGAACATCTATCATCGGTGAATTACCTCTTTAGTAACAGTTCAAGCAACCAAGATTATAACTTCATAAATTCGAAATACGAATATCGAAATTCGAAATAAATCTAAATGACCAAAATTCAAATGACAAAAACGAAAAGTTTTGAACATTTGGACATTATAATTTTGAATTTGTTTCGAATTTCGATATTCGTATTTCGAATTTTGCCCTTTTTTGTGTTTTTGTGTCTTAGTGGCTGAATTGTTACCCCCTTTATTCCCAATCTATTTCATTAGCTTCAAACACCGGCCCATCCTTACAAACCCGCTTGTAGCAAACCTGATTAGGAGCAGTTTCTTCTTCACTTCCCCAGTTGGCTTGTTTAACTTTTATGGTACAACCAAGACATGCCCCTACACCGCAAGCCATTCTTGATTCTAACGAGACCTGGCAGGATAAATTATGCTCAGACGAAAACTTAGCTATTCCTTTCTGCATCAGTAGGGGACCACAAGCAAAAAGTGAAACAGATGTCTGTGGTAAGGAGAGGCTTGCCTCGTTATTAAGTAAATCCGTGACCAAACCTTTATGCCCATAACTTCCATCCTCAGTAGCTATCTTGACCTCGATACCTAATTCTTTAAATTCCTGCTCACAAAGTATTTGGTCTTTAGTCTTTCCACCAATCAGGACAATTATATCATTTGAAAGGCTTGCCTTGTTGTGGTGTGCCTTTTGAGCTAAAAAAAATAATGGAGCAATACCCGCTCCACCACCTATAAGAACCATTGTCTTCTTCCCTGCCGCATTTATCTTAAACCCATTCCCTAATGGACCCAGCACATCCAATTCCTCTCCTGCCTTTTTTTCAGCTAACAATGCGGTGCCTTTCCCGACAACCCTGTATAAAATCTCAAACTTAACGAGGCAAGCCTCCCCAATATCCTTTATAGAATGGATACCAAATGGTCGCCTTAAAAGGGGCTCGGAGTTATTACTAACCCTGATATGGACAAATTGCCCTGGTGTAGCAAGCATTCCTATCTCTGGTGACTCAAAAGCCATCTTGTAATATTCCGGGGCTATTTTCTTATTTGCCAAAATTTTCATTTTAGTTTGGAGCATCTTCTTTTTTTGTAAGTATAGTACCTATTAGACCTATAAGTCTTATAAGTCCTATTTTACTTTTCCTTTTTAAAGGTCAAAAAACCTTACCGCTATTCGAGGTGATACCTCTTCATCCAAAATATTTATCTCTGCCGCTCGTCCACGCATTGCTGGAGCAAGTTTAACTACCAATGTCTTGCCGAGCATTGCTTTTCCTTCTTGCTCATGGATATGTCCGCATATATTCAAACAGGGTTGTTTTATGTCAATGATTTTCCTGATAGCCTGGCTACCTGCACTTATCCCACCACCTACTTTATCTAATCCGCAATTAAATGGTGGGGCATGGGTCAATAAAATTGTTTGACTATCAATCTGTAGCCTGTCTAACCCGGATTCTATTTTATCTTCCGGATATTCCGTTGGTGTGTGAAAAGGGGTAACATTACTTCCGCCAATACCTACCACATTATAGCCACTGCGAGAGGTGCTACCTCCTATTTCCTTTCTTTTATTATGGATACTTATCCCTTTATCCTCAAGTAATTTTATGACCGCAACGGTATCCATATTACCATGGATGGCGAGGGTATTAGTCGGTATAATTTCAAGCAAATCCTCTATAAAGGCGACATCACCGCTATTGGTTAAATCCCCGGCAATAAGTACCCAGTCCCATTCTTCTTTTAATATCCTTTGAAGTTTAGGTAGCACCTTCCGCTCACTATGAATATCTGCTAATGCCAGTAATCGCATCTTTACACCTCCCTTAGATAGTAGTCAGATTATAGGACTTATAAGTCTTATAATTCCTATAATCTTTACGAAACCTCTTGCATTATTATAGCATTTATGGTATAATTTTTCAAGAGAAATTTTTGTATCCTTGATTGCACAGGAAATTATATCCACAGATTACACAGATTAAGAAAGACTAAAATAAACTTTTGACGGGATTAACAGGATTATCAAGATTTTTTATCTTGTTTCATCCAGTAAATCCTGTCTAATATTTATTTAATCTGTGAAATCTGTGTAATCTGTGGATTAAATTTTCCTTGAGAAAAACCAATGAAAATACTCCATCGTTACATTTTAAAAGAACATATTTTGCCATTTTTCTTTGCCATAGCCCTTTTTACCTTCATCTTTTTCTTGAGTGAGATAATCAAATCAAGTGAGTTGATTATCTCAAAGCAAGCCCCTCCAATTTTAATTCTAAAACTTTTCTTTTTGCTTATCCCGGCTACCTTTAATATTACCATCCCCATAGCACTTCTTATGGCAACACTAATTAGCTGGGGAAAACTTAAGGCAGAGCAAGAGATTACGGCTATGTGGGCAAGTGGCATAAGCCTGATTTCTTCAATCGTCTGGATGCTCATCGCCGGTGTATTTTTTAGTTTTATAACGCTAATTATTGGAGAAACCCTCCTGCCCTGGACTAATCATACCATTGAAAGGATTCAATCAACTATCCTGCAACAGGAACCATCCATCTGCTTGGAAGAAAGGAGATTTATCAAAATTGGGCAAAGAGAATTATTTATTGATGAATTGGATAAAAAAAAGATGCGGCTAAAAGGGATTTATATCTATGAATACGGTGGTAGTTTTGGTGTCCCCAAGGAGGCGATATTCGCTAAAAATGCTGAATATATAAAGAGTTACGCAGGGATAATCTTAAGGTTAAAACAGGGAACTATCCATCAGGTTGATGAGAAAGACCCTTCTAAATATCATATATTAACCTTTGAGTCGCACACGATTAGTTTAGGTGGGGGAAAAAATATCAGCGAGCAGAATATCCCAAAAAGCATTGACACAATGACCATCTCTGAGTTAAAAAAAGAAATTAAAAAATGTAAGGTTGCAAGTTTGAATATTAACCCTTTACTTATTGAGTTATCTAAACATATCGCTATGCCGTTTGGTTGTTTAGCCTTTGTTTTTATTGGACTTCCATTAGGTTTAATGGTCAGGCAGAAAGAAAAATCAATTGGATTTGGGACAAGTATTTTAATTGTCTTTGTCTATTATCTTTTGCTCAAACTAAATGAAAACCTGGCAGAAAAAGGAATAATTGAACCCGTTTTAGCTATATGGCTACCCAATATTATCATAGGTAGTCTGGGAATAATTCTCCTGATTAGATTCCTCAGGAGAACATAATAGGGCTGTGATTCTAATACCCATGCCTACCCCAAAAATCAATTCACCGCAAGCCATATTGCACAGACAATAGCAATTCTAAGAGGTATTTTCGTTGAGATAGGTCATGATTTCCCCTTTTTAGAATCTAATAATTTTTTGACTTCGCGGTCAAAGTCAGACTCAAGCATGCAATCTTGAACAATCCTATACTTTTCATACTCGTTTTCTGCTAAAGCTACCGCGACTTCGTGACTGATTTTACCGCTATCCTGCAAAATTTCTTTTTCGTTGAATTGCAAAAAGGCGTCCAATTTCTCCACCCAATCTTTCATGGACATAACAACACCCTTTTGTGCCTGCATTTCGGCATAATCAAGATACATCGTAACAATTCTGTTTAGTCCATCCAGTTCTTTTTCATTGAGATAATTCTTGGCAATACTGACATCGGTTTTTCGGATGGCTCCTTTGGGTGCATTTTTCCAAGTCGTAAGTCCCATAGATGGTTTTTCATTATCAACCCTTTGATGAATAATTTCCGCCGCGGTTTGGCCGATTATCGCCCAGTGGAGTTTGTTTTGCACGGTAGCGAAAAATTGCTTAGTAATTTCTTCATTCGGATTATAGTCAACGCTGCACTGTGCGTAAATGTCGGTAATTTTCTGGTAGAATCTGCGTTCGCTGGAGCGGATATTTCTGATACGAGCTAATTGTTCTTCAAAATAATCTTTACCAAAAATGTTATTGGGATTTTTGAGCCGCTCATCATCCATGGTGAATCCTTTGATGATGTACTCTTTGAGCCTTTCGGTCGCCCAGATACGGAATTGTGTCGCTTGAGCACTATTTACTCGATAACCAACCGAGAGAATCGTATTGAGATTATAAAACTTTGTCTTGTATGTTTTGCCATCATCGGCAGTATGTTCCAAAATGGAACTAACTGAATTTTCGTTTAATTCCCCACTTTCAAAGATATTTTTGAGATGTTTAGTAATAGCTGGTCTTTGTACGCCAAACAAAAGGGCTATTTTGTCTTGAGTAAGCCAGATATTTTCATCGCGTAAAAATATCTCTACCTTTACCTTGCCATTTGGCGTAGTGTAGAGTAGAAATTCTGTAAATGTGTTTTGTTTTGCAATCTGTTTATTCTTTTTCATAGTTTTATACCTCAATTACGCAGTTCATCAGCCGCGGTAAAAGTAAATCGTGGGCTTGGGTTTGAGCGATGGGATTTTAGTCATAACTTTCTTCTAATGTAGGGAATTTACCTTGTGTTACATCATTAGTATATTTACTTACTGCCTCGGTAATAATAGATTTAAAATCAGCATATTTGCGGACAAACTTTGGTTTTACTTCCTCATAAAGCCCTAAGACATCGTGAATAACCAATACCTGGCCATCACAATAAGGACCTGCTCCTATGCCAATCGTTGGAATATCGATTGTTTGGGTAATCTCTTGAGCTAATTCATAAGGGATACATTCTAAAATCAGAGCAAAGACACCTACCTCCTCTAAAATTTTAGCATCCTTAATTAATTCTTTAGCCGTCTGATTGGTTTTACCTTGAATTTTATAACCGCCTATTTGATGAATTGCCTGTGGTGTAAGTCCAAGATGCCCCATCACCGGAATATCCGCATGAATCATAGATAAAATGGTTTTGGCAATATGTTCACCACCTTCTACCTTGACTGCCCGAGCACCTGCTTCTTTAATGAACCTACCCGCGTTGGACACTGCATCTTTCAGGTCAATCTTATAAGACAAAAAGGGCATATCCGCTACAACTAAGGCATTTGTAGTCCCTTTTGCTACCGCTTTAGTGAAAATAACCATCTCATCCATAGTTACAGGCAGGGTATTTTCATTGCCCAACATCACCATGCTTAACGAGTCCCCCACTAAAAGTATGTCTACGCCACAATTATCCAAAATCCTTGCCATTGAGTAATCATAAGCCGTGAGCATAGTTATCTTCCGGCTTGCCTTCTTCATTTCTTGCAATTTAGTAGTTGTAATCCTTGACATTTCTTCACCTCCATTAATTCATTTAACAATTCCTCTATCGTCTTATTCAATACCGGGTGTTTAACATCCGGTGATATTTGAGCCAACGGAACTAAAACAAAGGCTCGTTCGTGCATCAATTTATGTGGAATTTGTAAGTCAGGTAAATCCAGAATAAGAGCATCATAAAGTAATATATCTAAATCAATAGTGCGAGGACCCCATTTTCTTTCTATCTTCTTGCCTAATTTAGCCTCTATTTCTTGCAAAATAGCGAGTAATTCTTGTGGCAGAACAGTGGTTTCTAATTCGATGGTCAGGTTTAAAAACCAATCTTGCTCGCTAAATCCTACCGGTTCTGTCTCGTAAATCGGTGAAATTTTATTAACCTTTATCAATGGATGCCCATTAATTAGTTTTATTGTCTCTTCAATATTTTTCTGTCTATCCCCTAAATTTGAGCCGAGGGAAATATAAACCTTACTCATTCTTCCTTCTCGTAATCTCAACGGCGACATAATCTACTATACCGGCAATAGGAACTTGCGGCTTTTTTACCCGAACCAACACCTCGATTGCCTGGGTTTTATTCAGGATAGCCTGAGCAATATCCGAGGCTAAAGATTCAATTAACCTGTATTTCTTTTTCTGTTCAATGCCTTTTACCAAATCATAAACCTCTTTGTAGTCAATAGTATCTGCAAGGTGTTCTGAGATACCTACGGTATCGTTGATACCTGCAGGTTTTAAGTTAAGGTGTAGTTCTACATCTACTAAGAATTTCTGACCCAATTCCTGCTCAGCCGAGGTAACACCATGATAGCCATAAAAAACTATTCCTGCAATGATAATCTTGTCTAAATTCATCTTTAATTTCCTTCTATTTAAATTATAGCATATCCAGGGTTAATTTGCAAGGGAAAAAAAGAGAGTAGGGAATAGGGAATAGAGAAGATTGTTCGTAATGGGTCAGAGTTACTGGGGGAAATTTCCATAGAAGAGAAACAACCCCCTAACCCCCTTTATTAAGCTTATCTTTACCCACAAATATTGCTGGACAATTTAAGGTAGTGACTTAAAGGGGAAATAAGCGTTCAGTCCATTGAAAAATATGGGATAAAAACTGTAAAATGGGTATTGTAAAATGAAAAATGTAAAATGAAAGA
>JBDRHR010000072.1:0-2742 GCA_043816605.1 Nitrospirota bacterium | reverse complement strand
GCTCAACAATAATTATTTTCTTTCCATTGCACCTAGAACAAACTATCACATCCATTTCGTATCTCGACCCACAAAAATCACACATAAAAAATGCTCTCCCTGAATACCCGTCAAGGTCCCTCATCTTCCTCTTCCTCATGGTTTATCCTCCTTTGAATCCCCGCCCCTGGCCGGTACCGGACTTACCCCGGCCTGTGGATTGCTTACGCTACCGTTATCCCCTTTCTTCTAAGTGGGCGGCGGGGCAGCGTTAACACTGGTTGTCCCCTTTGCGCACCTATGACCTCTCGGCCATACCGCAGGGGCGGGAAAGTTTATTTCTTCTTGTGAATACATCCATTAGGCAACTTACCATTCAAAATATAAATCATGTTCGGATTCTCCCTCAAAAACGGCAACGCCATCTTCACACAAGCCCTAATCATTTCTGAAGACGATACTTTACACCTAAACGACTCCCGCCGAATTTCATCATCCAATTCTTTGCTAACCTTAAAATTTAAAAGCCGCCCTACCACATTATTTTCGCTTTCTTTCACTGGCCCCTCCTTCTGAATTATCTCTATCTACCAACTCATTAACTATTTTTATGGCATCGTCATTATGAACCTCTATGTCAATCCCTTCTTTGTCAAATAGGATCGTTATTCCACCATTTATTTTCATTTAATTTCCCCTTCCTAGTCAAATACTAATCTTTTCCTAAAACCTTTTTAATTGTTTTACATAAATCAACCAATACATCCATCATTGCATTAAAATTTTTGGCGTCTTCATTGTTTTTAAATGTAGCAGAAAACTTAATTCTGTTATTGGCAATATGCCTTTCATACAAATCGGTTAATTCCTTCATTGGATCATTATGGATTTTCATCCCTTTCAAATTTATTTCATGATCGCAATAGGGACAGTTAATCCAGGGAGTAGGGGTTTTCTTATTTTTAACATCCTTTAAAAAAGTAATCCTATGCTTAATACATTTTCTATCTGATCTCCAGACAAAAGTATCGCATTCGGGAACTTCACACTTTACCAGTGGTTCTATTTCTTCATGCCAAGATAATTTTACCGGAGGAAGAACTGGAATTTTCTTATTCATGGCTTCTCCTATATCTTATATTGGTTTTTTTATCATGGTGGGTCCTGAGTGAATTGAACACTCGACCCGCTGATTATGAGTCAGCCGCTCTAACCATCTGAGCTAAGGACCCAAAGTGTTACAACCTGGTTTTTAAAATGTTACAAGTAAATATAAACTGTGGGAAAACTCAAGTCAAGGGTTTTTATTTTGGTTCGGACATTAATTTTTTATGCCAACAACCTCCATATCATACTGTGCCATCTCTCTTATAAGATCAAATAAAGAATGTTCTGGAATCCAACCTAATTTAACAAATGCCAGGGTAGGGTTTGCCACCAACTTAAATACTTCTGCTGGACGCTGGAAGGAAGGATCAATTTCAACATATTTATTAAAATCAAGGCCAACCTCATTAAAAGCTAATTCAGCAAAAGTCTTCACAGAAAAACAACGGCCGGTCCCTATCACATAATCATCTGGCGCTTCCGCTTGAAGCATCAACCACATGGCTTTAACATAATCTTTTGCATGTCCCCAATCCCTAAGTGCATCTATATTCCCTAATTTTATTTTATCAGCTAATCCGTGTTTTATAAGTGCCGCTTGGTGGGTTATTTTTCTGGTAACAAATTCCAGCCCCCTCCTGGGGGACTCATGATTGAATAAAATACCACTTGCTGCAAATAGCCCATAGGCTTCTCTATAATGTTTTGTTAGGTGATAGCCAGTTACTTTTGATATGGCATAAGGGGACCTTGGAGCAAAAGGAGTATCTTCGTTTTGAGGATAGTCTGTGGAGTTTCCAAACATTTCACTTGTGGCGGCAAAGTAAAATTTGCACTTAGGACACAGAGCTTTGATTGCTGATAGAACATAATGAGTTCCATTTATATTAATAGCCATCGTAGAAAACTCATCCTGAAAAGAAAGACCAACAAAACTTTGAGCAGCTAGATGGTAGCACTCATCCGGCTGGGCCTGACGAATGACTTCAAATATACTGGCATAGTTTTCCATTGAAGCTGAATAAATATTGAGTGACGGCAGGATATGCCCAATCCTCGACAAACGATCTTTGGGGTATTCTGCAGCGGTTCTCCTGACAATACCTGATACTTTATATCCTTTGGCCAGAAGTAATTCTGCTAAATAACTACCATCTTGTCCATTGATTCCTGTTATCAATGCATGTTTTTCCATTGTTTATTCCTCTTTATTTTTTAGCTTATCTTTGACGGTTTTCCATACTGAGTGTTGACCCTCTATGTAGCCAGAGGAGAATATTCTGTCAAACGCAGCTTGATTAACTGCTTGTGCCTCTACATATAGGGGTATTGCATTGGCATTGGCAAACATATGCAGAATCCGTTCAAGGCAAAGGGTGTATTCCCCTGTGATGCTTAAAATATCTACATTGAGGGCAAACATGCAATAAACATGGAAAAGTTTTTCAAACATTTGTTTTTGATATCTACTTACGGTTTCATTGGGGTCTACATATGGGCCTTTGTTTTTGAAGGGTATGTTTTCTGAATTGAGGTATTTTTCAACTTTGGGGACAGATTTTTTATTTATTCTTAAGTCAATATATGTGTGTTCTAAGGTGTAGTGCCAATCGTTGTCATTTAATAGGGTGGCTTTCCAAAGCTTGCGAACGTTTG
>JBDRHR010000071.1:0-19486 GCA_043816605.1 Nitrospirota bacterium | reverse complement strand
TCACCCCTTCGGGGTTGTATTCTGCCTTCAATAATTTGTACTCTTAACTTGAAATGTTATGAGGCAGTAGTGAGCTATGCAAGGTATTTTCATTTTTCATTATTTATTTTACAGTTTACAGTTGTTCACAATACGAAATCTTCAACTGGCTGAACGGTTACAAAGGGAATTGGGAAATAACTATCAGCCTAAATTGTCCAGCAAAAGATGTGGGACATGCTAATGTAGGGACAGGGCTTGTCCCTGTCCGAGATAGAGAACAAATTTTTCCCCCAATAACTGACCGATTATAAAAAAGGTACACAGAGAACCACCGAGAAAAATACGGAGAACCACGAAGAAAATTAATTTATTCTATGGACAATAGCTTGAGGAATGTTGTTTCTTTTAGATTCTCTTAAGATGAAGGGAGAAACACTTACCAAAATTTAATTGACATCAAAGGAATTATCTGGTATAGTTATTATGTTGGTGTTTTAGTCTCACTTTGAGGTTTCTTGTATGAAATAAGAAGGTATTTTCCAGAATGCCAAGGAAGAAAATAGGGAAAGAAAAACTATGACAAATCAGGATAGATACTGGACATATTTTGATGAAGCGTGGAAGAAGATTATAGAACGGTTTTTCCCGCAACTTTTATGCTTCTTCGTTCCTAATCTTTATGAAGATGCAGATTTATCAAAGGGAGTTGACTTCTTAGATAAGGAGATGGAACAGTTATCCATAATCAGCGTAAGGGGTACAAAATATGTTGACAAATTAGCTAAAGTTTATCTCAAGGATGGAAGTGAACAATGGATTCTGGTTCATATAGAGGTTCAAGGGCAACGGGACAAAGAGTTTTCCCTCCGGATGTTTAGATATTTCTATCGGATATTTGACAGGTATGGCAAAAAGATAGTGAGTATGGTCATATTGACCGGTTCAGAAAAAGATACAGAAGAGGGGAAATACGAACTCAAATCTTATGGTAGTGGGGTAGAGTTTCGGTATCTTTCTTTTAGGTTGATGGATTATGGTAAAGAAAATCTGGAGCAGGATGATAATCCAGTAGCCATAGTAGTTTTGGCATCTCAGGAGAAGGAAAGGGCGAAGCGAAAAGGTAAGAAGTTTAATATCAAGTTGTATCTGATAAGAAAGTTGTATGATAAAGGCTATGGAAAAGATGAGATAAAAGGATTATTTGAGTTTATTGATTGGGTACTGCAACTAAATGACGAAGAAGAAAACCTAATATTGGAAGAAATAAGAGAATTAGAGGAGGTGAAGAAAATGCCATATGTTACAAGTGTGGAGAGAATCGGCAGGGCTGAAGGATTACAACAAGGATTGCAACAAGGATTGCAACAAGGATTGTTAGAGGATGGTAGAATGATGATAGTGGAGGCATTGGATGAACGGTTTGGTGAAATTCCACAAGGTATTTCCGATGCTGTCCATCAAATCAAGGATAGAGATGTTTTGAAGTTCCTTCTACGACAAGTTATACGATGTAGCTCAATAGAAGAATTCAAACAGGTGTTAAACAGGCAAAATTAGGTATGGTTCAAAAGAGGGTAACACATTGTCCCACGCTGGCGGGGATTAAGAGATGAAATTTGTCGACCAGTGCAATCACTTTTAATTATAATAATGTCATCCCTTCGGGATTTATTATCTTTACTTGGTTCATTGCTACAATAATATCATCCCTTCGGGATTAAATGCAAATTATTGAAGGCAAAATCCAACCCAGCAATTCTCGGTGAGTTATAATGCCCTGATATATCAAGGAGTTATGGATAATTTCAAATATTTCTTTCGCAGAATTTTATCCCAAAATATGGCTTTACAAAACTTAATAAAATGGTCATAAACCCTTTATCAGAGCAAGACTTCTTACGCCTAACTTTTTGTGCAAAACATATCGTGTTCACCGAGAATTGCAAAATCCAACCCCAACGGGGTGACATTATTGTAGCAAACAGCCAGAACAAGCAACCATAACCCCGAAGGGGTGGCATTATTATAGATTATGTCTGTGTGGTGAATTTTGATTGCACAGGTCGTTAAATTTTTACATATCCCATAGGGATAACATATCGGTAGAAATAGATATCTTACAAACATAAATGCCGTAGGCATGAGATATTTAAAATTCAATCGGCTTAAAATTATATCGTTCCTACGGAACTTTTGGTTTGTCTATGGTTATTGTTTCTACCGATATTATGTTCCTAACGGAACTTAGGAAAGGTGAATGTGGGATGTGTCTCGAATAACACTAATCATTCCGAACAGTATTGGGACTGGGTTGATGTGCCGGCACTGCCTGGGTGTTACTCTCAGGGAGAAACTGTAGAAAAAAAGAAGTTCGACAACCTATGCCAAGAGAAGAAAGGTTGACCTGTGCAATTAGAAACAAGGAATTATATCCACAGATTTCACAGATTACCACAGATGGATAGTAAAAAGTAGTAGGTAGTAAGTAGTAGGTAGTAAGGAAGGAGAAATTTGCTACCAATACCAATTTTACTACTTACTAATTTCTACTTACTACTTACTCTTTCTAAGTAATCTGTGGATTAAATTTTGACTGCACAGATTGAGAAAGGTTTATGTTTGGAAGAGTATCTGTAGCAACAGCATAGAACAAATATGGGATGTCTGATGAGACCTTTGTGCCCTGGCAGTTTTGTGTGAGAAAAAATAAATCTAAATTAAAGAAGGTTTTTTTTAATCATGAAGAAGTTTTTATGTTTTGTTGGAGTTTTAGGGGTTTTGGTTTTTGGAAGAGCAAATTTTGCCTTTTGTGGGACAGTAACAGTAACAGGAACTACTACGGTCTTTACGAGTATCCAAGCAGGGATAAATGCATGTCTGGAAGGTGGCACCGTCTCTGCTTTGGCTGGAACCTACAATGAGGCAGTTTATATCAATAAGAAGATTGCTTTGGTTGGTGTGGGAATACCAACCATCACCGCCTCTGGGCTTGGAAATACAAACACGGTAACCTTTGAGGGTGATTCTACAGATGGTGCAGTTATATCTGGTTTCACAATTACTGGTGCAACAGGAAGTTGGCCTAATGGTAACGGGATATTTTGCGTAATTGGTGCAAAACCTACCATCACAAACAACACAATATTTGGAAATAGTTGGCATGGCATCACTTGCCACAACAACTCTTTTTTCCCCATCATCACCAACAACACAATATCTAAGAATAGTAGGCAGGGCATTTACTGTGAGAACTTTTCCTCTCCAACCATCATCAACAATATTATTACAGAGAATGGGACAACAAATGTATGGTTCTATGGGATATATAACGATATGCTGTATCCATGCACCCTAACCATCGACTACAACTGTGTTTGGGGTAATGGTTTATATGGCACAAGTAATTATTTCAACTGCAACCATTCAGGACACGATATTTCTGCTAACCCACAATTCATCGGAGCAAACGACTTTCACCTTGACTCATCCT
Source organism: Nitrospirota bacterium (assembly GCA_043816605.1). Classification (GTDB taxonomy): domain Bacteria; phylum UBA9089; class CG2-30-40-21; order CG2-30-40-21; family SBAY01; genus JBDRHR01. The sequence continues at coordinate 16,014 of JBDRHR010000071.1, read as the reverse complement.
CTCCTTGCATAGACACAGGTTCAAACACAGCTCCAAGCATTCCATCAACTGACAAAGATGGCTTTCCAAGAATAGTCAACAGCACAGTAGATATTGGTGCCTATGAATATCAAGGAACAGTTACACCAACCACCGGCTCTCTTACTATTACCTCCACCACACCAAATGCTAAAATCTACCTTGATGACACTGATACTACACAGGTAACCCCTGCTACCTTGACCACAACTCCAGGCACTTATACGATTAAACTCACCTTATCCGGCTATAAAGACTGGTATGGGACGGCAACGGTTATTGCCGATTCAACTACATATATTTATGCTACACTTACACTTATACCGACCATCCGTCTAATTCCTTCTGTTATTCATACCCAATTAAATGGCACCTTTACCATTGATGTTATCGTAGGGAATGTTAGCAACCTGATGGCAGGAGAGATACGACTTTCTTTTGATAATACCAGGATACAAGGTGAGGGGATTACAGAAGGGACGAGTTTTTTGAAAAAAAATGGAGGTATGACTTTTTTTACACCGGATATTACTAATGGGTCTATCTCAGTTGCCTTTGCGATATTAGGTGGAACTCCTCCTGGGGTAAGTGGTACCGGCACACTATTTTCCGTATTATTTAAAACTATTACCGGCACCCCTACAAGCCAGATAACTTATGACTTAGTGGATTTACGGGATACGGATACAAATCCTATTTCTATTCCAGAGGAAAATCAATTCACGGCTCAAATATTGCCTATGCCTGCTTCAAATGGGAGTGTAACAGTTTATGATGCTGACGGAGGATTTGTAGGCACTTACACAACCATTCAGGCGGGGGTGGATGCCTGTCCGGTAGGTGGCACCGTCTCTGCTTTGGCTGAAACCTACAATGAGGCAGTTTATATCAATAAAAAGATTGCCTTAATTGGTGTGGGGACACCGACCATCACTGCCGCCGGGCTTGGGGATACAAACACAGTTACCTTTGACGGCACCTCTACAGATGGGGCAATAATATCCGGGTTTGTAATAACCGAGGCAATGGGAAGTGAGCCTGCCGGCAATGGGATATACTGCAATAATGGTTCCCCTATTATCACTAACAATACTATTAGCGGGAATAATAGCGGCATCTGCTGTGACTTTTCCTCCCCAATTATTACCAACAACACCATTTCAAAAAATAGCCTTGATGGCATCTACTGCTCCTACTCCTCCGCAACTATTACCAATAACGCAATATCAGAAAATTACTATGGTATTAATTGCAATTACTCTTCCCTAACTATTATCAACAATACAATGGCAAGAAATTTTTATGGTATTTCCTGCATCTCTTCTTTTCCAACCATCAGCAATAATACAATAACAGAAAATATATATGTCGGTATAGAATGCTGTTACACTTCCTCCCCTGAGATAACCAACAACATAATAGCAGGAAATAGTTTTTTTGGCATCTACTGTTGGGAGAACTCCTCTCCAATTATTACCAACAATACCATAGCCGAGAATAGTTCTTTTGGCATCTACTGTTCCTCCTCCTCCTCACCTAATCTAACTAACAATATTATCTCAGACAATATCTATGGAATCTACTGCGATACAGATTCAAACCCTGTGATTGATTATAACTGTGTCTGGAAGAATGGGCCGGATGATAGTTATAACTATTACGAGTGCACCCCTGGAATAGACAACATCACTGCTGACCCGCAATTCATCGAAGTAGGAGACTTCCATCTTCAACCTATCTCACCCTGCATAAATAAAGGCACAAACACCGCACCAGGGTTACCTTTAACCGACAAAGATGGTAATTCCAGAATAGTCAATGATATAGTTGATATAGGTGCTTATGAATATCAGGGAATACCATTAACTACCGGCTCTCTTACTATTATTTCTACCCCACCGGGTGCTAATATATTCATCAACGGCACAAATACAGGAATAACTACACCAGCACAATTACCGCTACAGGTAGGCAGTTACACATTAGCCTTAATGCTGACCAATTATTACGCTTACACTACCACATTCACCATAAACCCAGGTTCGGTAACATATATCTCTGGCACACTAATCCCATATCCTGGCACATTCAGTGTCCTCTCCTCACCTTCAGGTGCAAACATACTCATCAACGGCTCAAATACAGGAATGACCACCCCAGCACAATTACCATTACAAATAGGCAGTTACACATTAGCCTTAACGCTGACCAATTATTATACTTACACTACCACATTTACCATAAACCCATGTTCGGTAACATATATCTCTGGCACACTAACCCTGATTACCGGCTCTATCTCGGTTACCTCCACACCGGACGGTGCCAACATCTGGCTTGACGGTGGCACCCAGACGCAGGGAACAACCCCGGCGATTTTAACCGGCATTATCCCTGGCACGCACACTATCAAGCTAACCAAACAGGGTTATTGCGATTGGTTCGGCACGGTAACCGTCCCGGCTATCATTGGTTCAACTACCTATCTTTATGTTTCACTTACACCGAGTGCTGAATTGCACCACTTTAGATTTACCCCTATTAGTGACAAACGGGTAAATGAGCCATTTAGTATTCAAGTCATAGCTGAAGATGAATTAAACCGTGTCATTATGGATTTTTACGGGACTGCAACCTTAAATGATACCACAGGAACTATCATCCCTCAAGTTATTTCTTTTGCTCAAGGAATTGGCTCTGTATTGGTGACTATAGAAAAAGCTACATTAACCGTGCAGATTAAGGTTCAAAAAAGTGGAATAACAGGTACTAGTAATTCATTTAGTGTCCTAATTCCAAATGATAAACCATATTATCCGCCGGAAAAAGATAATATTAAGATAGAAATAGAGTCTAATTCATTTGAAGGAGATTATATACTTGACATTGACCAATTTTTGGAAAAGGACAAAGATAACATAGAATTCGCCAATGATAGATTTAATCAGGACCCAACTATGGACGAGATACCAAACTCTATCCATAAATTTACTGCCCGTAATGCTACACAAACAATTGAGTTTGCTGAAAAGGCAACCATTACCATTACTTTTTCTTATAATCCTGCTGATTTAAAACAAATAGATGAGACAAAACTAAAGGTGTATCGCTTAGTAAAGTCAGGGGATCGGTGGCAATGGATAGAAGTCCCTTCTAAAGTTTATTCTTTTATTAATAAGATTACGGCTCAAATTCCACAGATGGGGATATACATTCTGGCGGGTCCGGTTATTGCCAATAACTTTAATGATTTTGTTGTTTTTCCTAATCCTTTGAAAAAAAGCCGTGATGGGTCAATAATAGAATTTGCAGGCTTACCTGCAGATGTCTCTATCCGGATTTATGATATTTCAGGCAATTTGGTCAAATATATAGAAAATCAGACGGCTGATTGGAAATGGAATGCAGGGAAGGAAGTTGACAGTGGGATTTATATTTATATAATTGAAGATAAATTTGGCAATCAAATAACAGGGAAAATAGGTGTAATTCGGTAATAGGGATTAGGGAGCAGGGATAAGGGATGAGTTTTCTTTATCCCGGGATGGTTCATTTTATCGTTTTTCACATAATTTTTTTTGGGCAGAGAATAACGAATATCGAACAATGAATAATGAATGTTGAAGGAAAGGATACTAAACTTCATCATTCGAAATTCCTTGTTCAATATTCAATATTCCTTTGAACTCTGATTATCCTAAAACTTTCAAACAAAAGTGAACCGTCCCTTTATCCCTCATTACTAACCTGACACCTGCTATATTGCAATTTTAAATCTTTCTTTTAAAAGGGAGACTAATTGCATCATGTCGCGGATAGTGGCATAAGGCTCAGTTTTTCCTTCATCAAATGCATGTTTTCCGCCTCGTTGATAAAAAACAGTAATAACCCCTGCCTCATTTGCCGGGTCAATATCATGTGTAGGATGGTCACCCACATACATTACCTCTTGTGGTCTAACCTTAAGAGCTTCACAGGCACGGGTAAAAAGTAATGGATTTGGTTTGCGAATACCCATTTCTTCTGTAAAAAACATTGCCTCTTTATTGAAGTATTTCAATAATCCAAGACGAATAATCTTTTCTATTTGTTTAAGTGTTAGACCGTCAGAGATAATGCCAAGTTTCAATTTCTTGTTTCTTGATAAAACACTTAATGCCCATTCTACATCTGGAAAAGGTTTTAGTTCTTTTACCTTAGTATCATGATAGGCAATTACGCCGGCGGCAATGATGACGGATTTACTAACCTCTAATTGGACATTCAAGCGGGTAATAAGTTCATCATAGTGCCGCTCATAATTAGCCCCAAACTCCTTACTGACTTTATCCAACTCTTCAAAAGCACTGAATTCATCAACCCGAAGCCCCGCATCTATCATGGCTCTAATCGCATTCATTCGTGCTAAACGCGTAAATTCAGTTGTAGAATAAAAGGTATCATCTATATCAAAAAATACTACCTTTAAACTTGTTTCCATAAATATCTCCGGTTTAATTAAAAATTATGAATTAAAAATTAAAAATTGAAGAGTTAGAAAATAATTCTCAATTTTTAATTTTTAATTCATAATTTTTAATTCTTTTTATTGGCGGCTCGTAGTCTAATGCCAATCATTTGAGCTAATTTTAAAGCTATTTTTAAACCAAGACCAGTGTTTCTCTGCATCAGGTCAAAGAAATCAGGTCTAAAAATAGCTATTACCTCTGTTTTTTCTACAGCTACTGCGGTTGCAGACCGTGGGAATTCATCTAATAATGCTAATTCACCAAATAAATCACCAACTCCAAGTTGAGCTAATTCGCTCTCTGTATCATTTACTTTCGTAATAATCCTTACCTTTCCCGACTTAACTATGTACATCCCCATTCCCGGCTCTTCCTCTTGAAATATATTTTCTCCTTTTGCATATTGCCTATTGTGAACGATTTTTTCTATCTCCTTAATCTCACGGGCAGATAATCCTTCAAAAAGTGGTGTATTTTTAATAACCTCAAATGTTTCATCTTTGTTTTTTTTAAAAAATGTGTTTGTCCACAAACTATCCTGTTTCATGATTTGAAACTCCTATTAGAGAGAAAGGTTAAGGTTGAGGTTAAGGAGTTTTGCTTACCTCAACCTCAACCTCAACCTCAACCTCAACCTCAACCTCAACCTTAACCTTAACCTTAACCTTAACCTTAACCTTAACTTTAACTTTAACTTTTCTTTTACTTTAAGTATACTATATTACCATAAGTTCTGTCAATAAAAATATTGTTGACAAGGCGAGGATAAAGGTGTAAAATAGATATTAGGTTTATAGAATTTAGTTATAGGACTTATAGGACATACAGGACTTATAGGTGCTACGCTGACAAAGGATTAAAAAATGCTAAGTAAATTAGTAGCTCTTATAATTATATTACTCTGGAATAGCTATCCTCTTTATGGTCAAAATTCCTCAGCCTTCAGCCTTCAGCCTTCAGCCTTTTCTATAGCGGATACAGTTACTCAAGTAAGTCCTGCTGTGGTCATGATAAAAGGTGAAAAAATCTCCCGAACATATCAACCGGGTAGAATTATCCTCACCCATGATTATCGCATAGGCTCCGGATTCATTATTGCTAAAGAAGGTTATATTTTGACCTGTTACCATATCCTCAGTGATGCAGAGACTATTTCCGTAGAACTTAAATCCGGTAAAACATATCCGGCTAAAATAGTTAAAATAGACTCAAAGGCTGATGTTAGCTTGCTAAAAATTAATTCTAAAGAGTCTTTTCCTTCGCTAAAAATAGGTGACCCGCATAAAGTCAGAGCAGGAGACCAAATCATTATCATTGGAAATCCATTACCTAAAGAAGTAAATATGCCGCCTAAGGCATTTAAACATTCAGTTTCCTGTGGTATCATCGGGTCAACTGAACGGGTGGGTATTAACCATAAGCGGCTTTTTCAGTTAAGTCTGCCGGTTAATTTTGGAAATAGTGGTGGACCGTTACTTAATGAAAATGGTGAGGTAATTGGAGTAGTTAATTCCAAAATGCTTACCTTTAACGGCTATCCTTTGGAAGGGGTAGGATTTGCCCTGTCTATTGAAGAGGCAAAAGGAATACTCCAGGATTATGCCACACAAGAACCACCTGCTATTCAAATTAATGAGTTGGCATTGAATAAAAAACCCGGAATTCTTATCCTTTTAGCTGTAATAGCCTTTGTCTTAGCTTTTATATTATCTCTTAGAATTTGCCGGAACAGATACAAACAATATAAATTTGTAAAGAAAAAGATATACCATGCTGTCTATGCCGGTGATTATCAACAATATGCCCATATCCTTGCGAAGATATGCGGCAATGGTTTTTTTGGGCATGGGGAGACATTAATTAATGATTTAATTCTCCTGCAAAATAAAGAGCCATGGATATTAGCAGAATTAAGTAGCCAATTAGAAGATTTAAAGGCTAAATTAAATGATTTGGATAAGCAAAGGCAGATAATGAAATACCAGGCAAAGATAAATCAGGTGTCAGCAGGCAGGTAGTGGGTGGTAAGTGTGATACCTACAACCCATCACCTATTACTTGAACGCGTAATGGGTTAGTCACCAGTGGAAAAACCATCTATCTTTATAAAATTAAAAATCAAATATTAAATATCAAAATTACATATCAAAATGCAAAATTAGCTCTTCTTCTTGAAAGTTAAACTGCTTGAACTAAAGATATTCTCAACCTTGTTCAATCCCTTCAGGAATTAAGTCCCTTCTTTTTGATTTTTGATTTGTCATTTTGCTTTTTGCATTTTAATTTTTTATTTCTCCAATTATAAATCTCACCATTGACTAACCCATTACTTGAACGGTAATGGGTCAGTTATCGGGGGGTTACTTTTTGACTGGGCAAGAAAAACAACCCCCTAACCCCCTTTATTAAGGGGGAATATGGCACAACCCCGTTTTATTCCCCCTTAAAAAAGGGGGACAGGGGGTTGTTTTTCCCCTGATAACTGACCCATTACCTTGAACGCTTACAAAGTTGTTGACAAAGAGTAATTTTTTTAGTATACTTTAAAAAATGCTTGATGCAGGATGGGAACTAAAAGAAATTAAGTCATATCTTGGTATGCCTGTATTTGACCAAACCGGGCTTGTCCTTCATGGAGTAACAACCAAAATCATAGGAGACTTTGCCGCTAATAATCAATCGAAAGAGTCAATAGAAAAACTAAGTGAACTCATAGGAATTAACCCGGAGAAAATGGTTTTTTGTAACCAGATACATGGTGGAGATAACATCTATTGTATTCAGGAGGACAAAATAAAGCAAAATCCTATACCGCAAACGGATGGGTTAATAACCAATATCCATGGAATTTGCTTAATGATAAAAGTAGCAGATTGTGTGTCTATATTTATTTTAGATAGTAAAAATAAAGTTATTTCTCTAATTCATGCAGGCTGGCGGGGAATGATGGAATGTATTGTCCAAAAGGCTGTATCTAAAATGAGTGCCGTGTATAATTCAAAGCCTAAAGACCTGTTAGTAGGATTTGGTCCTTCAATAGGGGGATGTTGCTATAAGGTAGGTCCGGAGGTAATCAGTCAATTAAAGAGGCTTGCCTCGTTAAAGTTTGCTTATGGAGATGCTTACCTCGATGAGGATTGCCTCGTTAAGGATTTAATTAGAAATGGCTGTTTAGACCTTCAGCAAGCAAATAAAAAACAACTAATTGAATCCGGTGTCTTAGAAAAAAATATTGTCCTGAATCAATATTGCACTTATCATCACAATGATTTGTTCTTCTCTCATCGAAGAGGAGAAACAGGTAGAATGATAGCCTTCTTACAATTAAAAAAGTAATAGGAGAATCCAAAGAATGAAACGAATTATTATATTAACCGGATGTGTTTTATTGGTTTTTGGCTGTGCGAAGGCAGACGATAAAGCCGTATTTAAACCTCTGGGAAAAAAGGCTAAGGAAACCAAATTAGCCGTTGAAAAGGAAATTACCTTTACTCAAGAACAAGAACCTGAGACAGAGACTGTGAAATCAGAAGAACCGACGGCAGAGCCAAAAGATGTAAATGCCTATGTTCATTATGAATTAGGAAAGCAATATCAATCAGAAGGGGATTTAACTAACGCCATTGAGGAGTTTAATCAAACAATTCAGATTGATGCTAAGATGGTTGGTGCCTGGGTACAACTTGGGCATATCTATTGTGAACTTAAAGATTATGAGAAGGCACTTGAAATGGCAAACAAAGCCTTAGAATTAGCCCCGCAAGACTCAATGACTCATAATGTCTTAGCCCGAGTCTATGCTAATAAAAAGATGTCTGCTGAGGCAATTAAAGAATATCAAAAGGTAATAGAATTAAAACCCAATTATTCAATGGTTTATAATAATTTAGCCCTTGTTTATCTAGAACAAAAAAGATACCAGGAGGCGGCAAAATTATTAGAAAGATGTGTTGAATTAGATTCAACTAATGCTATTGCCTGGAATAGTTTAGGTGTTTGCTGGATGAATTTAAGAAATTACACTAAGGCAAAGGAATCATTTAAAAAGGCATTAGCCCACAACCCAAATTATAAAACCGCCGCCTCTAATTTAGCCGGGTTACAAGGTAAAATTAACCATTAAAAAATCTTCCCTTAGCCTGAAGGGAAGGAAAGGGAGTGAGATTGATACTTCCTATGAGTGAAGTGGAAATATAGATTTAAAAACTACCGCATATAAGGTTTTTGATGCCTAATACTAAGTTGCAATCAAAGGTATATTTATTCAGGTTGACAGTTGTAAGGTTCAGGGTTCAGGGTTAGAAAAGGAATTAGGTGACCAACCTTGAACCTTGAACTTTGAACCTATCAACCTAATTAATATATTTTAGAATGCAACTTGGTATAAGTAGTTGTTTCTAAAGCCATCACCGGGTAAGGATGGAGTTATGTTGCGAGCAAATTGTGACAAAGTATAAGCGAAATAAAAACACTGGTACACAATAAATGGTAGCTATTTTTATAAAATCCCCTTTCTATAAACAAGTTTATATGTCATGTTAAATGGGTATTATGCGAAAATACTTAGTGTGATTGGTATCATATCTTCAGACATTCTTTTGCCACACATCTTTTGCAAGCCAATTACGATATCCATACTATTCAGGAGTTGCTGGGTCATAGTAATATCCGGACAACTATGATATACACCCATACGATTAAAAGCCTGATTAAAAAAATAACTGTAAACTGTAAAATGGATAATGAAAAATTGAAAATTATCGTATTTAGTATGGCTTATCACTCTTTATTTACGCATTCTCATTTTACATTTTTCATTGGACAGTACCCATTTTACAGTTTTTCAATGAAGTTAGCCAATTTGGGACACCACCCTGCATTTTGGGTCAAGGAAGGATAGATATGCTTAAGGTCAGTGGTTTAGAAAAAGCCTATGGTTCGCAGAAGATTTTTGATAATGTTAGTTTTGTCGTAAATCCCGGTGAACGGATTGGATTGGTCGGCAGAAACGGACACGGCAAAACAACCCTTTTCAGGATGATACTTGGAGAAGAACCTCTTGATGTCGGAGTTATCAGTGTTCCAAATCACTATACCATCGGACATCTTTCTCAGCACATACATTTTACCGAAGATACTGTTCTAAAAGAGGGATGTCTCAGTCTTCCTGCGTCTGAGGATGGAATTGATGAAAGTTACAAAGTGAAAACTATTCTCATGGGCATTGGGTTGACTCTTGATGATTTTGACCGCAGCCCTTTGATACTTTCCGGCGGCTACCAGATTCGCCTGAACCTTGCCAAGGTGTTAATCTCCGAGCCTAACCTCCTCCTTCTTGACGAACCAACCAATTATTTAGACATTGTATCCATGCGATGGTTGACGCGGTTTCTCCGCAGTTGGAAAGGTGAGTTGATGATTATTACCCATGACCGCGACTTTATGGACAGTGTAACAACACACACTATGGGCATACACCGCTGTAAGATGCAAAAAATCGCCGGTCCTACTCAGAACCTATATCAGCAGATATTGCAACAAGAAGAGATATATGAGAAAACCCGTGTTAATGATGCAAAAAAACGCAGTGAAGTGGAAGAATTTATCAATCGTTTCAGGGCAAAGGCTACAAAAGCAAAGGCTGTCCAGTCGCGGATAAAATCCCTTGAAAAAATGGGAAAACTGGAAGAACTGTCTAATATAAGAACCCTTGATTTTTCATTCAGGACAGCACCTTTTCCAGGTAAATGGCTGATGGATGTTACAAATATATCGTTTTCTTACCATCAGGATGGTCAGTTGCTTATTAACGGATTAAATGTAGCCGTTGGGAAAAACGACAGGATTGCCATTATCGGTAAAAACGGAAAAGGCAAAACCACCCTTTTGGATATACTTGCAGGCGAGTTGCAACCGCAAACAGGAATGGTTCAACACAGTCAAAATTTAACTATCGCTTATTTCGGACAAACCAATATCAACCGACTTAATCCTCAAAAAACAGTTGAGCAGGAGATAATGGACACGCATCCTGATTGCAACAGAGGCGTTGCCCGCAAGATATGCGGAACTATGATGTTTAGTGGCGATAGTGCGTTGAAAAAAGTAAAGGTGCTTTCCGGCGGCGAAAAAAGCAGGGTTTTGCTGGGAAAACTATTAGTAACTCCTGCCAATCTCCTTCTCCTTGATGAACCTACCAATCATCTGGATATGGATTCCATTGATTCATTAGTTGAGGCTATTGATGCATTTGACGGCGGGATTATCATTGCTACTCACAGTGAACTGATACTCAATGCCGTGGCCACCAGATTGATTGTATTTGACGGCGGCAAGGTGAATATGTTTGAGGGAACTTATCAGGAGTTTTTGGATAGAATAGGATGGGAAAGTGAGAAGATAGAGGAGGATGAAGGCAGCCGTCCCGACAACAAACGAAACAAAAATATCAATAAAAAGGAGCTGCGGAGGTTCAGGGCACAATTAAATGAGAGCCGTTCAAAAGTACTCGGACCCCTGCAAAAGATGATTGCAGATGTTGAAAAAAATGTCATGCTTCTGGAAAAGAATGTAGAGACGGAGAGCCTTGCCCTGGTAGAGGCTTCGGAAAAGGGCGACAGCACAGCCATATCAAAATTATCCATTTCCATCAACAAATTAAACAGTCGGATTGCAGCTACTTTTAAGGAGTTAGAATCGTTAATCGGCAAGCATGATGCAAAATCTAAAGAATTTGAGCAAAGGTTGATAGAATTAGGTAGATAGGCTGAAGGCTGAAGGTAAGAAGGATTTTGAGATGTTTTATAGTCTTTAGTCTATCTACTTGAGTAGTTATTAAGTAAGCCTTCAGTTACAGGGGGTTACTTTTTGGCTGGGCAAGAAAAACATCCCACTAACCCCCTTCAAAGGGGGAATTTATTATGCAGCAACTTTTATTTATTCCCCCTTTGAAGGGGGTTAGGGGGATGTCTCGTAATGCTTCAGTTATCAGTGGAAAAAATTGATAAAAGGAGTCCAGGGTTCAAGGATTCAAGGGAAGAGTTTTTCCTTATTACACTTGACCCCTTGACTCCTCGACCCCTTGAACCCTTTTGATAAATCTTCCCATATTTCCACTGATAACTGAGGGATTACGATGTCTCCACCCGTAACTGTAAGGATTACATTATTAAGAAAATTTCCTTTGGTGATAAAATGACAAACATAAAAATTGACCAGATAATTCGTTCTAAAAGAAAGACGCTGTCCCTGGAGATTACAAGTGACGCAAGACTTATTGTGCGCGCTCCTAAGACAACACCTTTGGGTTTTATTGAAAAATTGATACTTAAAAAATGGCTCTGGATACAAGACAAACAGAAATCAGTTAAAGAAAAATGCTCTCAGACTCAACCAAAAAAGTTTGTCCATGGAGAAAGGTTTTTATATCTGGGGAATATCTATCGCCTTTATATTGTAGATGAGGATACCTTACCCCTATCAGGCGAGCCTGTTAGATTTGATGAAGAATTTCGCTTGTCAAGGGCATATCTTTTTAAGGCAAGAGAGCTATTTAGTAATTGGTACAGGAAACAGGCATATCAGAAAATTAAGGAGCGAGTAGATTGGTATTCCCATTTATTTAGACTCGAATACAACAAATTCGGCATAACCAATGCCCAAAAACGCTGGGGCTCCTGCAGTGCTAAAAATAACCTGCACTTTTCATGGCGTCTGATTATGGCTCCTTTAAGTGTTATCGACTATGTGGTTATTCATGAATTAGCCCATATTAAAGAAAAAAATCACTCAAAGCGGTTTTGGGACAAAGTAAGGATAATGATTCCTGATTATCAGGAAAGTAAAAGATGGTTAAGAGAGAATGGACACTTGTTAGGTATTTAGGCTGTAGGTTGTTAGGCTGTAGGTTGTAGGATAGAAGAGGGGAATTTAGTTTTTGCGACATACTATAATTTCCTCCTACAGCCTAACAGCCTACAGGCTAATTGCCTATTACCCTTCAGCCTTCAGACTAAACAACCTGAATGGAGATATAAGAATGAAGATTTTACTTCATATTTGCTGTGGAATATGTGCAAGTTCGGTGGTAGAACGATTAAAAGAGGAAGAATCTGAGATAATAGGTTTCTTCTATAACCCCAATATTCATCCCGAGGAGGAATACAAAAGGCGGTTTGAGGTTGCTCAACAAGTAGCCCGTATCCTTAATTTCTCTCTAATTGAAGGTGATTACGATAAGGAAAATTGGTTTAAATTGACCGCAGGGTTAGAGGATGAGCCTGAGGGTGGTAGTCGGTGTGGGGTTTGCTTCAGAATGAGATTGGAGAAAACTAAGGAAAAAGCGTCAGAATTAGGTATCCCCTATTTCACCACAACCCTTACCGTAAGTCCACACAAAAATGCGATGCTCATAAATAAAATAGGGAAGGAATTGGGTGAAGGAAGTTTCGTTGAGCGTGATTTTAAAAAGAATGATGGGGCTAAATTGGCGATGGACTTTGCCAAAAGGCATAATTTTTACCGCCAGAATTATTGCGGCTGTGCATATAGTTATGGAATTAAGCCAAAGGCAGTTTAAATATGAAACGATTAAATCCGAATATCGAAATACGAAATACGAAACAAATCCGAATACCAAAATTCAAAATCCAAAACAATAAAATATTTGAGACATTTGATATTTGAATTTGTTTCGAGTTTCGATATTCGTATTTCGAATTTTTATTATACGAGGGAGGTAGGAAAAAATGAAGTCACTTACAGAATACCTGTGGCTTAACACCAAAACTAAACGGGCATACATTAACATTACTCCTCAGGTGGAGGAGTTGGTGAGAAAAAGTGGGGTAAAAGAGGGATTGTGCCTTGTAAATACTATGCACATCACCTCAAGTGTCTATATAAACGATAACGAGGGTGGGCTTATCCAGGACTATGATGATTGGTTAGAAACACTTGCACCCCATGAGCCAATATCCCACTATCGCCATAACCGCACAGGCGAAGATAATGCCGATGCCCACTTAAAACGACAAATAATGGGTAGAGAGGTGGTGGTGGCTATTACTAACGGCAAACTTGATTTTGGTACATGGGAACAGATATTTTATGGAGAATTTGATGGGCAGAGAAAAAAACGGGTTCTGGTAAAGATTATAGGAGAGTAAATTAGGGGGAAAGGGGAAATTAAGTGTTGTGTCACCAGAATTGCGTATAGAGTTAATCATGGAGTTAATTCTTTAGAATTTTATTCTGGAATTAATCCTTCAGGATTTCACATTATTAAAATTAATAGCAAGGAAGGAGATACTTGAAACCAATTACATTTTTTGAGCATGCAGAAAAAGGATATAAAAACCTTACAAAGTCTGATGAGAATTAAATAAAGCACATAAATAAGAAACAAAAGGTAACAATTCTGGATTTGCGTAGAGTAGAAAAGAAATTAAGTCAACTTCCTATGTAGGAATAATTAGACTTCGGAATAAAACCATTCAAATATTACCAAAGATTGATTTGGGTGGAGGAGAGGATAAGGACAAACAAACTGCAACCCAAAATTTGCTCTTTAGGCTATCTTATACTAAGAAATTAAAAATTAAGGAATTAAAAATAGCCGGTCTTGCTCAAAACGAGATAGTTTCTTTGATGTGCTTATACGGATTTCAGAAAGTATCACTTGAATGTCGATAATAGTGCAAGATTCCAGCTTGCATATAGGCAATTTGGAGGTAGCACCTTTATTATCTGCTTTACCTTCTAAACTTTTGACTTCAAATATCATGAGGTAATAGAATCAACGGTTACTTTCTAAAATCTGTATTATCTGATAACCAGACAAGGATCCTTCAGGCACTCAATATAACCCTGCCCAAACAATTGTAGTTAGTAAAAAATCTACCAATTTTTCATATCTTTTGTGTTTTTAAATAGTTAAAGGATGTTTTATGTTCGCGACTGGGAGGAAGTTCCGTTTTAAGTCTAACCACAAAAATCACCAGCTCCTTGTCTGGTGCATTTTTTTGGTTAGACTTTTCTATTTTTCATTATTCCATGTCTGACCCCAATCCATCTTTTTCTAATCGGTTGTTTTGTGGATTTCATAACCGAAAGTATACTCATTATTGCTTCTTTTGTCAACTGTTTTTTTTGTTTTGTGTAAGTCCTATAGATATTGTTTCTTCCCATATCAGCAATTTTTTAAAAGATTATTTCAATAGCTGAGTAGTTACGAGTAGTTCACCTTATTTAAAAGTGTTAAATGTATCTCCCATCGTAGTCGATATATTTAAGGGGAGGGAATTGTTGTGGTAGGGGTTTTTCTATGGCTACAGTTTTCAATGGAGTATATCGACAAAGACATCCTAAAGAGTCAAAGTTTTACCAGATTATCGAAAGACACTTTGAGGAGTTTATCCGGGTATATCCCGAACGTTTTGAGAATCAGTGCGGCTATTATCGTCCTGTAATTACAGAAGTGATTTATAAATATTTGGATTGTGGTATCCTCTCTCGTGGTTTTGCCAGGGTCCGATGTAGTGATTGCAGACATGAATATCTCCTCGCCTTCTCCTGTAAATGTCGTTATTTCTGTCCATCCTGCCATCAGAAACGTTTGATTCAATTAGGTGAGCATATTAGAGGAGAAGTGTTGAAAGAAGTAACTCACCGTCAGAAAAGTCTTCTCTATTCCAAAGATGCTGCGAATTTACTTCCGAAATGACCGCAAACTCCTCGGTAAATTAAGCCGGTGTGCTTATCGGACATTGCTTTTGCTCTATCAAACTACGTTAGAACGAGAGGATGTTGCCCCTGGAGTGATTATATCCATTCAAACATTTGGCGATTTGATGAATTTTCATCCGCACCTTCACGCAATAGTCTCTGAAGGTTGTTTTGATGCAGGAGGAGTCTTCTATCAGTTACCTCCTGTCTCTTCAAAAAAAATGGAAGAGATATTTTCTCACGAACTCTTTCGATTACTTCTGAATGAGGGAAAAATTACTGAGGAGGTAGTGAACCTACTAGAGAGTTGGCAACATTCCGGGTTTAGTGTTCATCAAGAGGTACGAATAGATGGCAAAGATATGGGTGGTCTGGAGGGATTGATTCAATATATTGGAAGGGCACCACTGTCTGAGGAAAAGATGCTGGTCAAACCAGAAGCCAAAAGTATCCTTTACCATTCTAAAATGAATCCGAGTATAAAGCGGAACTTTGAGGTTTTTTCACCCCTGGAATGGTTGGCGGCATTATGTATGCATATACCGGATAAAGGACAGCATCTGATAAGATATTACGGTTATTACAGCAACAAGAGCCGTGGGATGCGGGAGAAAAATGGAGCGGGTAAGGCAGGTTCATTATCCATAGAGGTAAGCAATCTTTCTTCACGAGAATGTCGGTTAAGGTGGGCAAGCCTCATCCAAAAGATTTATGAAGTGAACCCTCTTGTCTGCCCGGATTGTGGTGGAGAGATGAAGATTAT
>JBDRHR010000070.1:0-3564 GCA_043816605.1 Nitrospirota bacterium | reverse complement strand
CAGGCGGAGTTGGACGAAGAACTCAAGCAAATTGAGAAAGGAAACAAGTCAGATAAAACGATCCATGAACCTAAAGAAGCAAATGGATTGATGAAAATATGGAAGTCATTTTCACATGGGTTGACAGATACAGATATGAAGTCCTACAAGAAAATATATCAACTTCCATACTGGACAGGTAAGAAATTTCCATCGGTAAAGGAGGCGGTTCAAGTAGAGATTGATGCTCATGAAAGACGATCAAAAATACTTCATGACGATTATGGGGGAGATTTGGGACGTATACAGGATGAAATACCCAAAGACCCTGAAACTTTGAAATCTTTTCGGGATCTTATTTGGGAGTGGGAGGGACGTAAATTTCCTGAAAAATATGTTCCGACTAAAGTCATTACAAGAAAAACAGATGGCGATATCCAAGAAGAATTAATCATCCATGAAAAACATTATGAAGAAGTGGAAGCATACCTTAAAAAACAAGGTGTTGAACCTAAAGTACTTGATGCATTTATGGTTGTAAGAAAAAAACTAGACCAAAAGTTAGTAGAGGTTGATAATACTATTAGAATTGAGAAGCTTGACCCGACATTAATAGAAGAATACCGTTCAATGATTGGTAAAATCAATAATTATTTTCCTCATAGGCGAACTGGAAATGCCTATATGACAATTGTTGATATTAAAGAACAAGACCCAGAAAAGAAAACTGTTTACAGAGAGCATTTCAATTCTTTTGCAGAGCGTATGCCGTGGAAAACTAAAGCCAATGAAAGGGGTTTAAAATATATAAATGAAAAATTAGGTGGGGACACATCAAGATATGAAGTTAACGCAGGGTTTGTCAAACAGTTACCGGATGAAGTATTTTTCCAAATTCCAGTTGAACAAATGCAACAAATTCTTGGAGAAGCTGGTACAGAACTAACTAAATTAAGAACCAGGGAAAAGGCAAAACAGTTGGTGGGTGCGGCAAAAAGAGAAGGGAAAATCTTGTCTTTTAATGATGCTTTGAGGAAGGCACAGAAAGTTATGACAGCCGATATGGAAGCAGCTCTTTCAAAGGCTGTCGCAAATGTTTTTAAGTCAAGAGGTTTTGGCCGACACGCTATGACTCGGAAGGGTATTCCAGGCCATGAAACGGAAGATGTGTTTGGCATTTTATTTGATTATTTATCAGGGTTTGCAGGGTTTAAGACTAAAATAGAGAGGGCAAAAAGCCATCATGCTATTTTACGCAACATTAATGCTAAGAAAAACCCTAATGAGTGGAAGTATGTTTCTAAATATGCGCGTGATATGTTGGCAAATTCTGACCGGACAGACAAGGTTGTGGATGGATTGAGGGGCCTATTTTTCGTTAAATATTTAGGGTTTGTCCCAAAGTCAGGGATGATTAATCTTACACAAAATATTGTAGTAGCGGCTCCTATACTATCTCAGTACACAAAAAGGTCTCATATTAAACTTGGGAAAGCAATGTATGATACCAGGAGGGCTCTAACATCCAAGGAAGGGTGGACAGGTAAGGAAATTAAATACAAAAACCTACCTGATATTGAATTGAAAGCTCTCAGGGAAATACATGAGGAAGGAGCGTCAATTGACTTATTTTTAAGAGAACTGAAGGGGAATTTGCCAAGTTCGGGAATGGGTAAAACTTTCAGGAAAGTGATAGATAAGGCTGGAATTTTCATGCAATTAGCTGAAAAATTTAACAGGGCATCTACCGGCCTTGCTGCTTTTAGAATAGCCTACAATGAAGGTGTTACCCATAAGGGGATAAACACGAAAAATAATTATAAAGCATCTAAATCTTTCGCCAAGCAAATAATCTATGATGCACATTTTCTTTATGGTAAAGCTAATTTACCTGAATTCGCAAGAGGGGGAGATTTTCAGAAATATTTAAGGTCAACATATACATTTAGGTCATTTACTCATAATTATTTAAGTTTAATGAGTCATCTGGCAACCAATCAGACACCAGGAAGCAAAAAGGCTTTTGCAAATTCACTGAGAAATTTATTTTTAGTTGGTGGTTTGACATCCATTCCGTTTTTCAAGGCATTTGCTGAGGCTCTATTGTGGGCCATAGGGGATGACGATGATGATATTTTAACTAAAGCCAGAGAAGCCATGCCTAATAAATTTTTAAAAGATATGATTGTGTATGGCATACCTGGCGCATCTGCAGGATGGGATTTCACAGGATCTCTTTCAATAGAATTCCCTAGGAACTGGAAAGACATAATGGGAGTTCCTTATGCTGTAATTGAAGATACTGTAAACATGATAGAAAGCATTAAATCTGGGCAAGTTTTTAGGGCTGTATCTGAAACGCCTTTCACTCCAATATCTCTTAGAAATATTATGAGAGGCCTTGAATTAAGGACAGAGGGACAAAGGACCAGGTCAGGTAGGGCTATAGGAAAATTAACTGGGACGGAACCACGTAAAATTACAACTTTTGAGGCTATTGGGAAGGGGGTCGGTATACAACCTATATCATCGTCTAAAGCGTTTTCAGGTTATAAGGCAACAGAGAAATTAGAGACCGCATTAAAGGAAAGAAAAAGAAAATGGGCAGATAGATATATTAATGCTGAAAATAGAAATGATATAAAAACAATGCAAAAAGTAGCAAGTGAGATTGAAAAATGGAATAAGTCTGTGATGAATGATGGTAAGCCATATTTATTGGTAAATATTAGAGATTCACTTAGAAATAGAAGAAGGCCTGCTATTAATTATGTGCCTAAACAATTAAGAAGAAAGGCATTAGAATTATCCCAAACATGGGAATAATAAGGGAGGTAACAAAAATGTTGAAAAAATTAGTAATTGCAATTACAATGGTTTTAGTGATGAGTCTCGCAATTACCGGGGTGGCCGATGCAAAGGTGTATTACCTCTCTTTGATAAGTGACGCCACTTCCGGGACAACTACCGTTGCGAGTGGTACAAGTGAAATGGTGGTGAACTCGGGAGTAACGGTCATTCCTGGATTAGATAATTTTGCAAGGTTTGATTGCATGGTCCAGGTTAGAAGCATAAGTGGGTTGACGGTTGCGGTTGGCCCAAAATTTCTAAGCGGCGATAATTCAGGGGTATCTTTCACGCTTAGATATAAAGAATCCCTGATAGATGATCAGGCGTATTGGGATCAGGCCACGGCTGTAAATGTGTTTAATGGTACGTTGTTCTCAGGCACATCTCTTGTCCAAGTTCAGATATACCCTGTTGGGTTGGGATTTATGAAGTGGGAATATGTAAGCGGAATAACTCAAATGGGAAGCGCAAATTTTATATTCAAAGTCTTAGATTAAGGAGGTGGACAATATGAAAAGGTTAAGCATTTTAATATTTTCAATTATTCTGTTGTTTGCCTTTATTGGTACGGCATTGGCGAGAGATGGTAGAGGTGGCCCAAATTCGAGGGTATGGCGTGACAAAACTGCCGCCCCTACTGTTACAGATGATTCAGGGAGTGGATATCGGATAGGCGATATTTGGGTAGATACGACTAATGACAATTCTTATATCCTTCAGGATACCACTCAAGGT
>JBDRHR010000069.1:0-14181 GCA_043816605.1 Nitrospirota bacterium | reverse complement strand
TTTATAGATACCCATAGTTTTATAGGAATTACCCTTTAACGAAAAGACCTCAAGTGTCTTTGTGTCCACATCTACGAGCCAGTATTCGGCTACCTTATAGATTTCATAAAGCCTCTTTTTCTGGAGTTTATCTGTTTTTTTGGTATAAGGTGAGCTAATCTCGATAACTAAATCAGGTGCCCCTTTGATATATTTATCCTGGATTATAGCCAACTTTTCCGTAGAAATAAAGAATATGTCTGGTTGGACTACATTTATATCTGATAGGAGAACATCACAAGGTGCGAAAAATACCTCTCCTAACTTATTTTTCTTAACAAACTCATTCAAGATATTGTTAAGTTCTCTACTAACCCTTTGATGATACGGAATTGGTGCTGGACTCATATAAACCTCCCCATCTATTATTTGATACTGTTTGCCATTATCAGGAAAGTGAATATAATCCTGATAAGTGAATATTTCATCTTCTTTTATTGCCGTCTGTCTCATTATGAATTACCCCCTTTCTTTAAATTTATTAATCTTCTCCACATATTCGTAAGCCAATTCTTCTGCTTTTTCTTTCGAGCCTGCCTCAGCATAAATATGTAATAGTGCCTCATCAGGGTCAGGGAGAAGCAAGACCCAGTCTTTTCGGTGATAGACCTTAATGCCGTCAATCAATTCTACCTTTTTATCTTTTGTCTCTTCCATTAACCAACGCATGATGGCACCTTTTAATTCCCAGGCACAGGAAATTCTTTCGTGATGGACATAGAAGGAAGGGATAGAATCCACTACCTCACCTAATTTAACCCCTTTAGCCGATAAAAACTCAAGTAGTTTTAAACTTGAAAACATCCCATCAAATGAAAGGTGAAATTGAGGGAAAATAAATCCTCCATGCCCATTTCCGGTCATAATAAACTCTTTTTCTGAAATTCCCGGTTTATGATTACTTTTGATATATTTAACCCGGTCTTTATTCATTTGAGCAATGATGCGACTTGATATAACCGGTATACCAATCGTTCCTTCTTTAATTACCTCACAAGTCAATTTTGCCATTATTGCCAGACATAAATCATCAGAGATAATTCTTCCCTGCTCATCAACAACAAAGATTCGCTCTGCCTCCTGGTCGAATAAAAAGCCGACATTTGCCTCCAGGGTAAGAACAATATTTGACAACTGTCTTAATGCCTGAGATATACCGGCAGGGGTATTAATCGCCTTTTCTGCATCAGGATAGGCATTTAAGGCGACCATCTCACAACCTAATCCTTCCAGTACCGTTGGAAATACGGTGGAGACACTACCAAAGGCATAATCAATGATTATCTTAAATTTAGATTGGGCAATTAATTTAGGATTAATGGCATTCAATAATCCCTCTCGATAGCACTCTATGACTCGATAAGGGAATGATATCGTTCCTGTCTCCTCTATTTTTACTCTTCGGAAATCCTCGCGGTAGAAGAGTTGTTCTATTGCCCGCTCTTTAGTTGGAGAGAGGTCTAATCCGGAGGATTCAAAGAAGCGAATTTCGAGTAATTTGGGGTCGTAAGGTGCCCGGGCAATATGTAATCCGCCATGTGCATTTAAGACATTACCCTGGAACCGTGCTACCGGCACAGGGACGACACCCATATCCCAGACATTTACCCCCACAGATAAAATGCCACTCATTATTGCCCGGTTAATCATTCGAGAGGCTTTATGCGAATCACGACTGACAATTACATCCGCACCTTTAGGGAAAGAGGCACCGTAAGCCGCACCAAGCCGGGCGGCAAATTCAGGTGTAATCTCCATATTAGCTAACCCAATTACCCCGCGACTACCAAATAAACTTCGGGACCATTTCTCACCCCAAATAAGACTTGTTGATAATGTTGCCCCATCTTCAACTATTTTATAAGGCCACATCTTGACATTTGTTCTTAAAATACAATCACTACCGATGAGACAGCCATCCCCAACGGTTGTATCTTCATTTAAGGATGAGCCTCTTTTAATATGAACGCCCTTCCCAACTACACTTTCTCGTAACTCACAGGCAATCCCTGTATGGACACCATCCCAGAGGATAGAATTGGTGATAGTTGAATTTTCTTCTATGATACAATTATTTCCAATACAGGAATTAATAATTTTTACCCCTTCTCCTATGCTGCAATTCTTACCAATGATAACTCCTTCTTCAAGATTTACCTCTTCACCGAGCATCGTCCCGGTATCAAGCCAGAATCCCTCCTTTTTATCACCAGAAATCATAAGTTTTACCTGTTGGTTTAAAACATCATAATGAGCTAAACGATATTCGGTCAAATTACCAATATCTTTCCAGTATCCTTTGGCAATATACCCATAAAGAGGGCTGTTAGCGGCAAGTAATTTTGGAAATAAATCCTTACTGAAATCATACATCACTTCAACGGGAATATGCTCAAGGACTTCAGGTTCAAGAAGATATATTCCGGTATTAACCGTATCTGAAAAGACCTCTCCCCATGATGGTTTTTCAAGAAAACGGTTTATCTTGCCTGTTTTTGAATCAATAATGATTATCCCATATTGTAGAGGATTGGCAACCACAGTGGTAGTAATCGTGGCTTGTGCCTTTTTTTCTTTATGGAATTTAATGATGTCGCTTAAATCAAAATCAGTCAAAACATCACCACTAATAATCAAAAAAGGCTCATTTGTCCTCTGCTGACAGGAGTTAGTGGATAGATGTCTCCCGCTGGCAAGGTTAGTGGGTGGATGTCCCCCGCTGGCGGGGGTAGGGGGTGGATTAATCAAGTATTTAGCGGCATTTTTAACACTCCCGGCCGTTCCGAAGTCTTGCGTAGCAGTAACATAGGTAATATTTACCCCAAATTTTTCTCCATCTCCAAAATAATCCATAATTATTTCAGGTTGATAATAAAGAATAACGACTAATTCCTTTATCCCATGGTTTTTCAAAAGGCTAACGATATGTTCCATAATGGGCTTATTAGCTAATGGAACCATCGGTTTTGGGATGTTACAGGTCAGGGGTCGCAATCGCGTCCCAAACCCACCGGCCATAATTACACCTTTCATTGGTTTATCCTCCTTGTTGCATCGGTAATGGATTTTTCATGGTTATTGTTCCATCTGGTAGTTCATAGTATAATCTTTTATTTTTGGAATACACATTAGGAAGTCCTTTTTGACGATTTTCTTCTTGAGCCAGTTTTACCGCTCTATTGCCAATCCTTGTATTCTTAATCAACATCTCATAATCTTCTTTCGTCATGTAATTCCCTCCTTAAATAGAGAAAAGTTAATCTCATCAATAATTTCAATCTCATTACCTTCCCCCGCAGCCACCTGTAAGAATTCATCCTTACTATTTAAAAAGATATTCCAACCATCCACTAAGTGCCGGTAAATATCCCAAAAGTTTATTTTGCTACGGACAAATCTGCGTCTTATATCCTCTTTCGGAACAGGATGCCCACCTTTTCTGACCCTTATATCTATTCTATGGATTGCTTCTTCAACGCTTTCAATAAAGATATAAATCAACTCTATCCTATAGTCATTTTTCTTTAATTCATTTATAAAACGAACAAGGTATTTGCCTGCAAGCGTCGTTTCAACAACAAAGGACTTGCCGGTGACCATGTAATCCTTAATCATCTCAAGAAATATTTTGCCCGCCTTAAGGCGTACTTTCTCTATATGGCAAGGGGATAACTTTATTGCTATTTCATCTGCGTTCAAAAAGGGTAAATGAACTTCCTCGATGAATCCTTTCGCAAATGTTGTCTTACCACTTCCATTTGGCCCTGCTACTATATATACTACCTTGTCTTGCATAACTTATTCCCTACCTTCCGAAGGTAAGCATTCAAGTGTCAGACTTCTTGTAGAGAAAGGAGTGATACCAAAAAGAGACAACAAGGATATTATCTCACAAAACTGTTATGATGTCAAGGATTTTTTTGTAGTTGATATGAAGCTAAACAGGGATGGGGAAATAGGGAAAGTAACATTGGGCTTAGTCAAACACACAGATGGATTTAACTTACATATCCTTTATAGTGTATCAATCTTCATTATCTCTTGCATCCCTTTGACTAAGCAACAAATCACTCAACTTGCCAAATTCTTCTAATGAAAGGGTTTCTCCCCTTCTTTTTAAATCAATTTTAGCCTCACTAATCACATCAGCTAATGTATCTTTACTAATGCCCAAATCTGAAATAGCATTAATCAGCATCTTCCTTCGTTTTGAAAATGCTCCTTTAACTACTTTAAAGAAAAACTGCTCGTCCTTGACTGATATTGCTGGGGCTTCGAGGACATCTAACCTTAAAACTACTGAATCTACCTTTGGTTGTGGGGAAAAGCATTCACTACGGACATGGCAAATTAGTTCGGCCTTTGTATGATATTGGACAGAGACCGATAATGTGCCATAAATTTTTGACCCCGGTTTTGCTACAATCCTATCTCCGACCTCCTTTTGCACCATTAAAATTAATGTTGAAAAATTCTCTTTTGCTTGCAGGAGATGGAAAATTACGGGGGTAACAATGTAGTAAGGTAGATTGGCAATTACTTTTACCTTGCCTTCTGCTTTAAATAACTCAGATAAGTTCACCTTCAAAATATCATCCTTTATCAAGATAACATTTTCATATCCGGCTAATTCTGAGCGAAGGATATTTATTAAAACAGGGTCAATCTCAATGGCAACAACCTTTGCCGTCAAAGGGACTAATTGGGTAGTTAAAATACCCATCCCTGCGCCAATCTCTAAGACTACATCATCTTTGGATAACTCTGCCGCAGTAATTATTTGATTAAGGACATGGTTGTCAACAAGGAAATGTTGTCCTAATCCTTTCTTTGGTCTAATATTATTTTGTATAAGAATTTTTTTTGTATTTCTTAGTAAAGACATTACTTGTTAATCACCATGGTAATTCCAACAATAGGCTTTTCCCTTCCACTTCCCATTATCCTCATTTCTATATAATACACCCGAATTTTAAGGATGTCAACATAAATTTTTGAGGGATGTAGGACAGCCACAGTACATCATGCCCCCTTTCCGGAGAATAAAGTAATTGTCGAGTTTCAGCTGAATCCCCCAGTTTATTTCAGAATAATTCCCCATTTTTTGAGACCGTTGCAAACCAGACCCAGTAATAATAAGAGTTAACACTTAATTAGTAAAAATTTTATTGCAAAAATAGCAAAAATGCCCTAACCTACCCTCTTGACATTTAGAATAACCCAAAAAAGAAAAAAGTTATCGATAGACAAAGCTCCGTAGGAGCGACCTGAAATCAAACACAACAAAAAATATTTGTTTGAATGGATTAAGAAATAACAGGTCGCCCCGCTGGAGCTAATAATTTGGATAAGATTTTATTCTACAAACAGGTTACCCCTACGGGGTTAGAATAAGATGATAATTCTACAATATTACTACTTCGGAAACTCAAAAATGTCAAATAAAAGCCTACTGTTGCAAATTTTCTTCTGATAAATCCTGCTTCCCCTTAGATTCTACACAAAATCCCATGCAACGCTCTTAATTATAATAAAGTTTGAGGCAGGAAATTTTACTGGACAAAATGCAGATTGGTGGGTATAATTAAATAATTATATTGATTTTTAAAATTTCCTTCGAATAACTTTGTTAGTTTCCTATAATTTTAAATGCAAGCAGTTAGGGAATTCGGACACCATTTTCTTGCCCGACTATTTTAGTTAACAACTTACCTTATCCTCAGGAATACAAGGAACTTTAATGAAGATAATCCTTGTTGGTTGGTCTGTATCATTGATTATGTCGTGTTTTTCCTTCGGCGAAATTTTAAAGGCATCCCCTTCTTTAACTCGATAAGACTCGCCGTTAATAACCATTTGAGGAGTTCCTGCCACAAAAAAGAAGGTTTCCTCTACTTCATTATGATAATGAGACCCTAAGGTCTGAGCAGGATTAAATCGGATTATACCCCATTCCATCCGTGGTCCTCTAAAAAGATACTTTGGTCCACAGTCCCCTTCACGATATTCTTTCTCATTTTCATTTACCTTTTCCATTTTAACCTACTTCCTCAATATTAAAGATTTCTCGCAAAGCACGCAAAGGTCGCAAAGGAATAATTATAATTTCCTCTTTCTTTGCCTACCTGGTGCCTTTGCGAGAGGAATATTGAGGGCAGACTCAATACTCACCTAAAATTTGGCTATTTTCAAGAATAAACCGGCGATATTATCTAATAAGGCTAATCTGTTTTCCCTTAAATCCTTATCCTCTGCCATGACCATAACCTTATCAAAGAAATTATCAATAGGTTGGCGAAACCGGGCTAAAGTTGATAGATAGTTTGGGTAGTCTTTCTTTACCAAATGAAGATGTAATTCTTCTTTAAGTTTTACATAGACCGTATAAAGGTTTATTTCACCCTCCTCTACAAATAACTCTTTCCTGACCTCTGTCTCCTGTCTCCTGTCTCCTGCCTCCTGTCTCCTACCTTCAACCTTCAGCCTACAGCCTTCGGCCTTTAAAATATTCACTACTCGCTTAAAGGCAATAATTAACGGCTCAAATTCATTCGTTCCGGCAAATTCTGATAAGGCATGAGCCCTTTGCAACACATCCGGAATATCATCCACCCCTACGGCTAATAGTGCTTGTGATTGACTTGCATCTACTATCCCCGGCTGAGAGAATGTACCCATACGGATACCATTTATTAATAGGTTTTGCAATCTTTGAGTTAAAAAGTTTAACACATCATCTTCAACTGTTTTCCTTTCCCTTTTTGTCTTTTCAGCTAACAAATTCAAAGAATAGTCCACTAATTCTTGTAAAGATAGGGGAGGGATAGAAGGGGTTGAAGGGATTTTAAAAAAACCTGCGGACAAAATATTAATTATGCCTTGAGCCTGTCGGCGAAGGGCATAAGGGTCTTGTGAACCGGTTGGGATTAGTCCTACACTAAAACAGCCCACAATTGAGTCTATTTTATCGGCTATGCTGACGATGGCAGAAACTAATGTTTGAGGTAAAACACCCTCCGCAGAAGTAGGCAAGTAATGCTCCCGAATGGCATTAGCCACATCTTTATCTTCACCGTCGGCTAAGGCATAGTAATACCCCATTATCCCTTGAAGATTGGTAAATTCACCGACCATCTCGGTTGAGAGGTCTGCTTTACAGAGTAATGCGGCGCGACCGGCTTTTGGTATAAACTCCAGAGCGATTTTTCCCGCGATGAATTCGGCTAATTTCACCACTCGTTGTGTCTTTTCATAAACCGTGCCTAAATCCTCCTGCCAAACCCTGCCTTTTTCTTGTTCTACCCTTGCCTCTAACGAAATCCTTTTATCCTGGGTAAAAAAGAACGCGGCATCAGCTAACCGAGCCTTAAGTACCCGCTCATTTCCCTCACGAATAGTATTAATCGTATTAGCTGGAGCTACTTCCGGATTAGTATTGGCTATGACTAAGAAATTTGGCAGGAATTTTCCATCTTTATTTGTAATATGAAAATATCGTTGATGTCCACGCATAGCCGCGACTAACACCTCATGCGGCAATTTCAGATATTCCTTATCAAAACCCCCAACTATCAAGCATGGATACTCTACGAGATAAACTACCTCCTCTAATAATTCCTCTGTTTCAGGGGCAACACACCCATTTTTTTCACAATATGAGTTTATCGCCTCCATAATCATCTCTTGCCGTTTAACCTGGTTCACCATGACATAGTTTTCCCTTAATTTTTCTTCGTATTCAGCAGGGTGGTTAATTTTAATTGGCTGTTTGGATAAAAACCGATGTCCGCAGGTGTGATTGGCTGATTTTATTCCTGCAAGTTCAAACTCTATTTTTGTCTCACCCAAAAGAGCTAATATCCAGCGGATAGGTCGGGCAAAATAGAGGCTTACCTCATTAAGGCTTTTACTTTGCCAATACATTGATTTAGGAAAGGAAATGGATGTGATTATCTTTGGTAAGACAGTGGTTAAGACCTCTTTAGTTTCTTTGCCCTGTAAGGTTTTAATCGCAAGGATGTAGTCCCCTTTAGGAGTTTGTCTGGTCTGCAACTCTTCTACCCTTACCCCTTGAACTCTGGCAAAACCAATAGCCGCTTGAGTAGGTTTCCCCTCTGAATCAAAAGATATATGTCTGGGCGGACCCATTATCTCTGTAATTAAATCCTGCTGATGTAGGACTACCCCTTCGACATAAAGGACTAATCTTCGCGGTGTCCCAAAGGTTTGGATACCTTTATGGACGAGCCTTTCCTCTTCCAGCAACCCTTTAGTTAGGTTTTTTAACTGTTCTAAGGCAGGTGAAATATATCCTGCCGGTATTTCTTCTGTCCCTATTTCTAATAGTAAATCCTCATTCATCGGGTCTTTCTCCCTTTAATTTTCAATTCACAATTCACAATTCACAATTTTCAATTCTGGGACGGTTCACTTTTGTTTGAAAGCTTTAGGATAATCAGGGTTCAAAGGAATATTGAATATTGAACAAGGAATTTCGAATGATGAAGTTTAGTATCCTTTCCTTCAACATTCATTATTCATTATTCGATATTCGTTATTTTCTGCCCAAAAAGAAATCATGGGGAAAACGATAAAATGAACCATCCCTCAATTCTTAATTTTACTCCCCTGTTTAACCAATGGTACTCCTTGTCGGCAGAAAGGGCAGGCTTCTTTAGCATAAGTATCAATATTCAGGCTCGCCAGGGTCTTTAGCGGGACTCCAAAATTTACCTTCCCCTGACTTCGGTCAATTAAAGCCCCTACGCCTACGACTATCCCGCCAAGTCCATTAACTAATTCTATCACCTCTTTTGCTGAGCCGCCGGTAGTGATAATATCCTCTATAACTAAAACCTTTTCTCCCGGGTTTATCTTAAAACCGCGTCGAAGCTCCATTTTTTCATCTGTTCGCTCGGCAAAAAGTGCCCTTGTTTCTAATGCCCTGGCTACCTCATAAGCAACAATTATCCCTCCTAATGCAGGTCCTATAACTACCTCTATCTTCTCTTGGTTAAACTTTTTAGCCAATTCTTTACCCAAATGGGATGCCCGTTTAGGATGTTGGAGTAAAAGTGCACATTGCAGGTATTGAGAGCTATGCAAACCGGACGAAAGCAAAAAATGTCCACGCAAAAGCCCACCTGTTTTAAGTAATAGCGAAATTACATTTCCTTCAATTTCCATTTTATCCCCTTTCTCTTTACTTAATTCTAACAATAAATTCTTAAAAAGTCAACTTATTATTTTTATCATGTAATAGCCAAATGAAAATGTCCTGTTCTAAATGATGTTATAATGTCTTCTAAAAAAAGGACATTATAGAAAGAAAGGACATTGTTATGATGAGTCAAAAGGAATTGAGATGATTGAATGTAATTCATTAAAAGGGTTCAAGGGTTCGAGTGTTTGTTTTCCCTTATTCCACTTGACCCCTCGACCCCTCAACCCCTTGAATCCTGTTGATACATTTTTCCATATTCCCCCCAATAACTGACCCATTACACAAGTTTCCAATTTCATCTTGACAGAAATCTAAAAATAGAGTATAATAAGGTCGGAGGATTTTAAACGCTTACGAATTGCTGAACATTACTGAAAAAATCTGATAACAGGCTGGAAGGAGGTATTACCTCGACCTGTCCTACCACTGAGGATGATGAAAACTAAGATTGATATTTTCGAGAGATTAAAAAAGAAAAAAACAGTTATTACAAAAAGAAAGGGATATTATCCTAAGTCTGCCTGTTCTGTATTTTTTCAGTTGTGTTTTGATGAGGACGGGGCATATATTACGGTTGTGAACCAAACCGGCAAAGAGATAGATGCAGACTATGAAGATTACACCGCAGGCACCCGCGAGGTGCTGAAATCTATTGAAAATATAAAGGATAAAAATAACTTCTGTATCGATTGGCAAACCCCAAATAATAATGTTTATCTATCTCACCATGAATACCTTCTCTGGCAACTACAACATTGTGATAACTTTGTTGATATTAAATTTAACCCTATTCGCTTTAGCGATGGCTCAGGTAAAATCATTGCCTGCATAGAAGAAAAAAATGAGGTATTAAATAGTAAGATTGTTCTGTCTCATCTTGGCAATAGATTTGAAAACTGCTCATTTCTAAATGAAGCTCATGTCTTTGCTCAGGGTAGCATCTATCGGATTCAGCCCTTAGGTGAAAATTTTAAAGAGCTTTCCTCCTTTGAAACACCCCTTTTACCAATAAATCTTGAAAAGTATCTTTCTCTGCTTTACTCCTATTTTGAAAATATCCAGGTCAGCTATAAAGATTATAAGGAGACAACAGGCGAGCCTAAACAAAGTAAGCCTACCCTTATCTTTGAAAAGGTAGATGCAGATAATTCATTGTATTTGCGTCTTGCTGTCTCTTTACCCGGGTTTGAACAAGACTTCTTTGAAAACTATGATATTGATAAGGTTGTTTTACTAAATGACTTAGAGAAAAAGATAATTATCAGCGACCTGGTCATGGAGGAAATTTTTACTAATTTTAATGAGATTGAGAAACTGCTTAAAAGATATAAAAACTCTAATAATAGCTACTTTGTTGAGGATAACCTGTTTATTATCGGGGAATCTTTGGCAAGGGAGTTTGTTTATAAGGAATTACCTTATCTGCTTACCCGCTTTACTGTTTTAGGGGCTGAAAAATTAAAATCATACCGGATTAAAACGGTTACCCCAAGTCTCAAACTTTCCCTGTCTCATGGCATGGATTTTTTAGAAGGGGATGTCAATCTGGAAATAGAGGGAGAGGTTATACCTCTATTTGAGGCATTAAACCAGTATAAGAAGAATGCCTATATTGCCTTAAATGACGGCACTTGCGCCATAATCAATAAGTCCTACATTGATAAATTACACCGCATATTCAAGAAACAAAAAGAAAAGGTCAGGCTTTCCTTTTTTGACCTGCCTATCGTCGAGGAGTTGATTGATGAAAAGATTGCCGGAGAATCCTTTAAGCATTCCAGGGAGATATTTTTGGGATTCAATAAGATTAAAGGCTCAAAAATAGAGTTTCCGAAGATAAATGGAGAGCTTAGGGACTATCAAAAACAGGGTTATAAATGGATACGATACCTTCATCAGCATTGTTTGGGTGGATGTCTGGCTGATGACATGGGGCTGGGCAAAACCGTCCAGGCTATTTCTATGCTGGCAGATATTTATCCGGAGGAAAAGAAGGCTTCATTGATACTTATGCCTAAAACCCTGCTCTTTAATTGGGCAAACGAGCTCGAAAAGTTTAAGCCTGAGTTGTCGTATTATAGCTATCATGGAAATAATCGTAATTTAGATGAGGCTAAAACAAAAAACCTTATTTTAACCACCTATGCTACGGTTCGTAATGATATTAAGGCATTCAAAGAAGAGGAATTTCATTATATTATTCTGGATGAATCCCAGAACATAAAAAATATTAACTCTCAGGTTTCAAAGGCGGCTATGCTTCTCAAATCCAAACATCGCCTGGCTTTAAGCGGCACACCCATTGAAAATAACCTGACTGAACTCTACGCACTTTTTCGTTTTCTTAATCCGGCTATGTTTGGGCAGATGGAGGATTTTAATCAGTATTATGTCGGACCAATTCAAAAAGATGGTGATAAGGATGCCTTGCAGGAACTAAAAAAGAAGATTTATCCATTTATCCTCCGTCGGGTAAAAAAGGATGTTTTGGCTGATTTGCCTGAGAAAATAGAGCAAACACTTTTTGTAGAGATGAGTCCGGAACAAAAGATTTTTTATGAGCAGAGACGCCGTTTTTATCATCAGGCAGTAAAGACGCAGATTGCTCAAAGCGGGATAAACAAATCTCAATTCTTTATCTTTCAGGCACTTACTGAACTCAGACAGATAGCCTCTATCCCTGAATCGAAAACAGAAGGGAGGTTAATCTCTCCCAAGCGTGAGGTTCTTCTGGAAAATATATTAGATGTGGTTGCCAATGGGCATAAGGTATTGGTTTTTGCCAATTTTCTGGATATACTTGATTGTGTAGGAGAAGACCTTGAAAAAAATGGGATTGATTATCTGCTGATGACCGGCTCAACAAGGGATAGAAAGACCCTTGTCGAACAGTTTCAGAATGAGGATATCTACAAGGTATTTTTGATGACCCTTAAAACAGGCGGCATAGGACTTAACCTGACAGCGGCTGACTATATCTTTATTTTTGACCCGTGGTGGAATAAGGCGGCAGAGAATCAGGCAATTGATAGAACCCACCGCATAGGACAGGATAAAACCGTCTTTAGCTATAAACTGATAACCAAAGAAAGTATTGAAGAGAAGATATTAAAATTACAGGAGTTAAAGAGCGATCTTTTTGAGAGCCTTGTTGGCGTTGACGGTGCCTCAATAAAATCACTTAATGAAAAGGATGTGGAGTTTATCCTGGGGGATTGAGTGTAAGCATTCAGTAATCAGGTATCAGTAGTCAGTTCTAACCATCACCCTTCGACAAGCTCAGGGTGACACATTGTCATGGTGAGCCTGTCGAACCATGATGCCTAATAGCTGAATGCTTACGAGATTTTGGTTGACTTTGAGAGGATTTTTGGTGTATAATTAAATGAGGAGGTGATAGAATATGGAGATTCAAGAAAGGGCAGTTTATACTACGGATGAAACAGCTCAAATTCTAAAACTTAGCCCTATTACCGTGGCGAGAAAGATACGGAGGGGTGAGATACCGGCTACAAAGATTGGGAGAGAATATCGGCTTCTGGGAAGAGATATACTCTCCCTTTTTGATTGGGAAGAATTAAAAAATAATATGTGGAAAACAGAATATATTTCCCTTTTGAATGAAATGAGGGCAGATGGAGAAAGAAAGGGAATTACCGAAGAAGATATTTCTAAGACGATTGAAGAGGTAAGGAGAAAGGAATTTGCTAAAGCCTAAAGTAGTAGTTGATACTAATGTATTTGTTTCAGCCCACCTCATCTCTAATGGTAATCCAGCCAGAGTAATAGATTGCTGGATAGAAGGTAATTATCTTCTCCTTGTTTCAAAACCCATTATAGAAGAGATTATTAGGGTTCTGTATGAAAAGGGAATAGATACAA
Source organism: Nitrospirota bacterium (assembly GCA_043816605.1). Taxonomy (GTDB): domain Bacteria; phylum UBA9089; class CG2-30-40-21; order CG2-30-40-21; family SBAY01; genus JBDRHR01. The sequence continues at coordinate 1,037 of JBDRHR010000069.1, read as the reverse complement.
AAAGGATAGAAAAATTACTCTTTCTACTATCCCAAAAGGCTATTCTGGTTACTCCCAAAGAGGAGATTTTTGTAATTAAAAATGACCCTGCAGATAATAAATTTTTAGAATGTGCTGCTTCTGGAAGGACTGCCTATATCGTTTCTGGAGATAAACATCTACTTGAATTAGTGGAATATAAGGAAATTAAGATATTGACTCCAAAAGGGTTTCTGGATGTTCTACAAGAGCAAAAAAGGTTGGGTAAATCAATCGTTTCAAAGCAGAGTTTTCTGGAAAAACCAGAGAAGGATGAGCATTAGGGTACGACAGGCATCTTGCCTGTCGTAAGGTATTATTATGAAAGCACTCAGAGATATTTAAAAAGATTTTGGTTGACTCCTGAAGGATTTTTGGTGTATAACTTTATACGAGGAGGTAAATTAACATGGGGAAAAATAGAACTATAATTGTTAAAGGTACCGAGATTACAATTATTCAGGATAATCATAGTGATTTTATTTCGTTAACTGATATGTTGAAAGCCAAAGATAGTGATTTTTTTATATCCGATTGGCTTAGAAACAGAAATACTGTTGAATTTCTTGGTATTTGGGAAAGCGTTTATAATCCCAATTTTAATTACGGCGAATTTGCCATAATTAAAAGTCAGGCAGGGCTGAATAACTATAAACTAAGTGTTAAGGAATGAGTGGAAAAAACCAACGCCATTGGCTTAAAAGCTACAGCAGGAAGATATGGAGGAACTTATGCTCACAAAGACATAGCTTTTGAATTCGGCATGTGGATTAGTGCAGAATTCAAAATCTATCTCATCAAGGAATTCCAACGATTAAAAGATGATGAAACCCACATGAGCCATTAGTCTCACAAAGAGGTATGAAAATTAAGTTGAGCATACTGCTTTTTTGTTTGCAGATTTGGGATACAGCATGCTATAATGTATAGCATGATATATCTGTATATCAAAAAAACAAATTAAGGAGGTAGTATGACAATGGATACAACAGTAGGCAATGGTATACCAATGGAGGTAA
>JBDRHR010000068.1:0-8843 GCA_043816605.1 Nitrospirota bacterium | reverse complement strand
AATAAGGAAACATAAGGTGTCGCCTTAATTCCTTTATCGGCATTTTTATAAAAATCTTCACTTTCTTTTCTTTTCTCTTTTTATTCTTCCACCTCTTTATACCTTATTTATCATTCACTTACTGAAGATGGGGAATTTCTGTTGAAAAAGTTTAAAAAATTTTAGAAAAGCGTTGCATAGCGTCTAAATCTATAGCTACATTTTCAAGCATTAATTCACCCTGCATTTACTCTAAATGTTTTTTATATCGCTAAAAGATATCCGTTCGTGATAAAAGTATATCCAACCAATAACATTGGTTGCAACCCACTGGCTGATATGCAAAACCAATGAATAATCCTTCAGTTACGGGGGGAAACATCCCCCTAACCCCCTTCAAAGCTTATCATGTCCCACATCTTTTGCTGGACAATTTTTCTACCTCTACATTTATAATAATGTCATGCCTAACAATAATGTCATCCCTTCGGGATTGAAGAAAGTCAAAATAAACAAATCTTAACCCCGAAGGGGTGATATGATTGTAGAAAGCCGGTATAAACAAATCCTAACCCTGAAAGGGTGAAATTATTATAAATCTGTGTAGCAAATTCCAACGGCACAGGACAAAATATTTAATGATAATTTCTCTTATCGTTCACCTTAAATTGTCCAGCAATATTTGTGGGTAAAAATAAGCTTCAAAGGGAGAATAAAACGGGATTGTGCCATATCCCCCCTTTGAAGGGGGTTAGGGGGATGTTTTCCTTGCCCAGTCAAAAAGTACCCCCCTATAACTGAAGGATTACAAACATTTTAATTTTTTACTTGACTTGAGTGATTTTTATAAGGTATAATATTTATTAGATAAGAGAGAATGCGACGGAGTAAAGCTTTTAACTGACAAAAAATGCATCAGACGGAGTTGATTATTTTTATGGTTAACATTAGAAGGATTGAGGATTATTTATCAAGTAGGCTATTAGGTTGTAAGAGAGGAATTTGTGTTCAAGTTTTGCGACATACTATAATTTCCTCCTACAGCCTAACAGTCTACAGCCTAACAGCCTAACAACGAGGTGAATTTCTATGCAACGATTTTTTATGGGTATGTTGAGTTTATTAGTTCTTGTATTAATAATTGCCATAGCTATGGCAATAAGAGCCACAACTCCAAAACAAAAGGTAGCCGAGCAAATAAATATCAGCTATGAAAAGGCATTTAGCCAGGCTGAAAATGGCGAGGCTAAGGTAGTACCTGTTTTAATTAATGCTTGGAGTGACGATAGCCGAACTGGAAATGATAACTGGTATGAAAGATGGGGAGAGGGAGAGGTGCCAAATTCAAACCGTCCAGGATATGAGGACTTCTCGAAAAAGGTCATTGCCTCTTTCTATTACATCGGTGGGAAAAGCGCATTACCTTACATCTTTAAAGAACTACGGAGCTACGATAAATCTAAACGCAAGTCGGCTAAACGGGTTGTTCAACTATTAATTTCAAGAAGTATCATTGATGAGGCTTGTCTGCCTGTTGTTTCAGAGGCACTAAAGGACAGAAATGACGAGATCAGACATATGGCTACGGTAATAGCCTCAGGTTCACCTGATTGGTTTATCCCTTCGTTAGAAAAATTGTTAAAAGATAAAAATAAGATTATTCGCTATGAAGCCGCCTATGCATTGGCAAAACTACATAAAACATCCTCAAAACCAATACTCCTTTTAGCACTAAAGGATAAAAACCCGCAAATTCGCCAGGAGGCTATTTCTTCATTAGCGTTAATCGGCAAGGTTGCAACTAAAATAACAACAATGGAAGGCACAGCAAAGATTGGAACGGCATCAATACCTACATTGCAAAAAGGGATACAAAGCAAGGATACAGAGATTCAACGACTATCAATCCAGGGTCTGGGCAGGCTCAAAGACAAATCAAGTGCGAGCATCCTCTCAAACTTATTAGCCTATAAAAATCTCCAATATTTAGCCATAGATGCCTTAACTAACATAGGCACTTTATCGGTTCCAATCCTGCTTCGTAAATTAACGGATAAAAATATAGAGATACAAACTGCTTCAATCATAGCCTTAGGTAGAATTGGTGATAAATCAGCATCTCCGGAACTGATAAAAAAGTTGCAAAGTGTATATCCACAGATACGATTACAGGCAATAGTTGCTCTTGGAGATATGAAGGATAAATCCGCTGTCCCAATGCTTGTAAAATTATTAAAGACTAAAGATATGAAATATGCCTTATTAAAGGCTCTGGGTCAGATTTGTCTGGGACAAACAGGCACTAAAGAGGCTATTGACGCCCTGTTAGAGGCATTAAAATATGAACCGACTAAGATTGAGTCAGCAAAAATTCTTTGTGAAATTGGGAATAGAGAGGGTGCCTTGGTTCTATTAAAGGGAATTAAACAGAGAACGATAAACCCAAAAGATGTATTATTTCACCTGGCAAAATCTAAGGATAAAAAGGCAATTGCCTATTTAAAGGATTATTATTATCCTGCTACCCTAATTCGAGCTGCTGATAGAAAACCAAAGATTGAATTTGTAAAACCTCAAGAGCCGGTAGCTACATTTGAAGATAAGAAAGGAGTTACCTTTTCCATATTCAATTGGTTTATTTATGGTTCAAATGATGATATTTGGCTGAGGTACTCAAAGGACAAAAAACAATGGTCGCCACCAATATTTACAGGACTAATCTCTGCCCCTAAAAGGACAGGGAGATCTGTTACTCCCTTAGAATTTAAGGTAAGAATTGAAGGAGATAAGATAATCTTTGCGGGCAAGGTTAAAGAATCAGGACCGTTTAATGATGAAAAAATGCGTCAATGGCAGGAGATTACAACCTTACAAAGGCTTACTCAAGACACGGACAAGGATGAACTAACAGATATTGAAGAGAGCCGAATTATGACCAATCCAAAGGAAAAAGATACGGATAATGATGGACTTTTAGATGGGATTGACATAAATCCTTTAGTTGGGCGGGTAAAAACAGATGATGGAAAACTCATTCGGCAGGCTGTTTTCGCCTATAATCTTCAGGGAGGCTATGTTCCTCTGGTAATTGTTCTGGTCAATGATGTATCGCAAAAGCAGGAGTTTTTAGGTTTAGAGGGGATTGTCCTTTGTCTTACCCCGATAGAATTAGCTGAATTTAGAGAAAATATTGGCTATGGGATACCAATATTTTCATTTGATGAGATAAAATATGACCGGACAAAGGAAAAAGCCGAGGTAGAATTTGCCACATTCATCCGACCTAAATCTGGACATGGAGTTATATTCAAATTGGAGAAGGTTCACGGTATTTGGGTGGTAATAGACCAGGGACCTTTATGGAAATCATAAAATCAGGTATCAGGAAAACTGACTTCTGTTCGTAATTCATGTCTTTGTGTCTTTGGGGTAAAAATTTTCGGATAAGAAGGTGATTTGTGAAATCTGTGGATATAATTTCTTGTTTCTAATTGCCAATATCGATTTTTTTGTTGACATAGAACCAAATTAGGTGTAAAATACTTACTGAAAGAGGATAATTTAGTTATGAAACATTCATGCCGACTTAGTTGGCACAAATGAGAATGAAAATTGGGTGTAAATAAGGAAATGTGTAATAGAGCATGATTTTTATGATTATATAGATTCCTATGATAAATCAAGGTAATCATTTAAATCAGGTAAATCATGGTATCTTACACATTGGTATTTTTAGATGAAAAATGGCGAGTTAAAAAACCTATTTAATATCTTTGTTGAAAGCAAGGAATGGGAAAGAATCAAAGGGATAATCTTGGACAAGATGGATTCTACCTTCTGCTGGTTAGTGGATACAGAAGGGCATTATTGCTTTAAAAAAGAGAATGACAAGGATTTTTGCCGGATGATTAAATCCTCCAGCGGTGGTGTAAAAAGATGTGAAAAATTCCTCCTGTTCACCTTGAGTCAGGCACGAAAGAATAAAATGCCTGTATGTGCTATGTGTGATGCCGGCTTTTTAGGCTTTGCCTGCCCGATATTGGTTGGACAAGAGGTAATTGGCACCATCGGCGGATGTCAGATTGCTAACTCAGATTTGACTTATTCAGCTTATGGTGACATAGCCCGTAAGTTTAATATAGATTCAGATAAATTTATGACCATTGTCCATAAGGAAAACCACCTTATGCCTACAGAAGTCCTTGAAATAGAGGTAGAATTGATTACCCTTCTGGCACAATCTGCCATAGAATTAGTCTTTAAACAGGAACAATTAGTTGAGCGGGAAGAAGAGATAAAAGGAATCTCCGAGTCTTATCAGCTATTTGGTGGAAGTCGTGAATCTATTCTTAATTTAGGCAAAGAAAATCTCTACACACTTATTGTTAATATGGTCGCTCGGGCTATGGGGGCTGAGATATGTTCCTTGATGTTATTGGAGGAAGGAACACAGGAATTAACTATGAAAGCCGCCGTGGGGTTAGACATCCCTATTGTCTCTAAAACCAAAGTAAAGGTTGGTGAGGGTGTCGTCGGATATGTGATTAATACGGGTAAGCCTTTATTGGTCGAGGACATAGAGCAGGATACACGATTTACAAGAACCTTTCGCTCAAATAGATATTATACCAAATCACTTCTTACCGTTCCTCTAAAAATCAAAGATAAGGTTATGGGTGTCATTAGCGTCAATAACAAGGCTACCCATGGTCCCTTTAATCAAAGGGATTTAGAGCTATTCACCCAAATATGTAGACATATTGGACTGGCGATTGAGAATTTAAAACCATATCCTTCTGAGGAGGAAAAGGAAAAAGAGGTTAGAGCCAGTGAGGTCGGGCGATTACGCAAAGAGGCAGAACAATTGGAATTGCTTTCCAATATTAAACGGGAAGAGATAAAAGAACTTGAGCGACAGGCAGAGGAGATGGGTAAACCTTATCCTGACCAACTCCTGAAAGAATATGAGGAACAAAAGGCAGTGGTTGAGGAATTAAATAAGAAAATAGCGGAAGAGGCACTGAAAATAAAAGATTCCGAGTCGGAAATTGAAAGGTTGAATATTGAACTAACTCAAAGACCACAAGTCGGGGAGATTGAGGAGATAAAGGCTAAACTTGAGGCAGAAATATCAGAGCACAGAACACAGAACACAGAACACAGAACAGAGATTGAAGAGATAAAAGCTGAACTTGAGGCAGAAATATCAGAACACAGAACACAGAACACAGAACACAGAACAGAGATTGAAGAGATAAAAGCTGAACTTGAGGCAGAAACCCTAAAAATAAAGGGTTATGAGGATGAGGTTGAACGATTGAATGCAATGGTAGGACAATCTTCCAGCCTGTCAGCACCTGAAATAGCAAGTATTGAGGAGCAGATACGCGATCAAACAATAATTGCTGAGGAGGCTAAAATTTATGCCGAAGAATTAAAGATTAAATTGGAAGAGGAATCAACAAAGACACAATTCCAAACCCAGGAGCTCGAAAGACTGACTGCAGAATTTGAATCTATGAAGGGGATTATCTCCCACGCCGAGGAGTATAAGGATAGGGTTGAGGCTGAAAAATTAAAGGTAACCGCATTAACCGAGCAAATTGAGGAATTTATTACACAAGTTGGGGAGATAGAACTCCTGAAATCCCAGATAAAGGAATTGAAGGAAAAGGCAGGGGTGAGAGAGGAAGTAGTTGTTGGGGTTGAACCAACGGATTTTAAGGCTTATGCCGAGTCATTAAAGACCAAATTAGAAACTGAGGAGGCAAAGGCAAAGGCACTAATCATACAGATAAACGAACTTAAAAGCCAGGTAAGGGATGAAAGGCTTAAAAATCAGGTAGAGGAGTTAGGGCGGTTAAAAAAGGAGCGGGCTACCTTACAGCAACTCCAAGCTCAAACCGTGTTAATCAAAGATTTAAGAATTGAAGCAGAAAAGGCAAAAGAAAGTGTTAGAACGGAACGGACAGAATTGGATGAATTAAAGGCACAACAGACAAAATTGGGGTTACTCTATCAGGTTAAACAGGAAATCAAGGAGGCATTGAGACAGCAGGCAGAAGCAAAAAGGACGCAAGACGAAAAGGGACAAACTGAGGCGGAAGAAAGATTAAAAGAATTACATTCGCAAGATGAAGAATTAGAAAAACTCCGCGCTCAAACCCGGGAACTTAACTTTTTATTCCGTATTACCCAGGAATTAGCTCAACTGATGGAACGGGAAAAGATTCTTGAATTAGTCCTTGATGAGACGCATACCTATCTTGATTATTATGTTGGTGCTTACCTGCTGGTAAAAGATGAAAGGCTTACAGGCACCCTACGACGGAATGGCAAACTTGATGAGCGGATGATTGAGGATTTAAAGGGGCGAATGTTAGCCCAGTGGTTAGAATGGAATCCACGACGCAAGAAAGAGGCTAAAAGGCAAATCCATTTTGAAATTACAGGTGAGGAAATAAAACCTATACCCAAAGAGGAAGAACGCTCCTGCGGATTTATAAGTGCACCTATTCGAGAAACAGGCAAAACTATCGGCATTTTAAGTGCCTACAGCTTTAAAAAAGATGGCTGGACACCCTTACAAAAAAGGCTTCTCACCATCATTGCCGACCAGGTTTCTGTGGCTTTAGAGCGGGGCAGATTATTTGCCGAAATGAAGGAATCCGCAGAACTGGATGAATTAACCAAGGTCTATAATTTTAGATACTTTGAGAAATTCTTCGATAGAGAATACGATTTAGCTATCCGATATGAACAACCATTATCCGTAACCATTCTGGATTTTGACCACCTGAAATATTTTAATGATACCTACGGGCATCAGGCAGGCAACCATTTGATAAAAACCATTTCTCATTTGATTCAGCGAAGTGTTAGAAAGACAGATTGGGTAACAAGATTTGGTGGAGATGAATTTGCTATTATCTTTCCACATACAAGCGTGGAGGAAGCATTGCTCGTAGCCGAAAAAATCCGTAGTGCCATAGCGAATTACGAAATGGTTTTTGGAGGTCATGCATACCATTTAACAGCCAGTCTGGGGTTATCTACCTGTTATAAAGAAGATAAGTCATTTAATGCCAAGATGTTAGTTGCAAGGGCAGATAAGGCTCTGTATCGTGCAAAAGAGGAGGGTAGAAACCGTGTCTGCCTCTATCGCCCTAAAATTGAACAAGAACCGATTAAACTAAAACACCAATGGAAGGATGTTTTCCTTGCCCTTGCGAGACCATTATCCTAAAGTTAAGTGAGAGTAAATAAAATGAAAATTGTAAAAGATACTATTGAACTCAAAGAGTTAAAAGAAATGGCTGTCAATGGTTTTGGTAATTTTGTTAAGGCTGTTGTTGATATTGAAAATGAAATTGTAGCCGTTGATGCTGACCTTCATTCTGATGAAGAGGCTTTACTTTTAGAGAATGGGTCAAAGCAAAAAAATCTCTGGGGTATCAATTTATATACGGAACTTGAAGGAGAGGCTTTTATTGAATTTGATTCAATGATTAATCTTCGTCCTTCTCAAGGTAACCGTAGTAGAGGAATAATTGACCCCCAAATTAGACAAAAAATAAAGGTCATAGTTGATAAATTGGTGAGGAAATGAGTTACCAACATAAAGACTTGGCAAATGGTAGATGGTTTGAATTTTCGTTTCCGGTTCAAATGGCTAATATTGGAAGTGAAGTCAATCGAACAATTAACTGGAAAAACAAAAATAATCCGGAATATAGTCAACAGGCTTTTGAGCGTGCTTTAGAACTTCTCCATTTAACCATTTCAGACCCCAAAAACAAAAAACATCTCCGCGAATTAACCCGTCTTTATGAAGTCTTAGTTGACTATTTTGCCTTTGATAATGAATATGGTTCTACTGATCAATTTTGTCAAAACTATTTCTTTGCCTTCAATTATTTGGCGAGATTAGGGCATTAATATGAAACCCACATGAGCCATTAGTCTCACAAAGAGGAATGAAAATCGGGAAGATATATAGCCACAGATTCACAGATTATACAGATTGGAATATTTAGATATATCTTAACCCGTAATCGGTCAGTTATTGGGGGGAATATGGAAAAATGTATCAACAGGATTCAAGGGGTTGAGGGGGCGAGGGGGCAAGTGGAATAAGGGAAAATAAACACTCGAACCCTCGAATCCTAGACCCCTTTTCTCCCCCTGATAACTGACCGATTACCAGATGCTTAATTTTTTACTTGACAAAAAGTGGTTTGTTCAAGTATAATATTTTCAGAGCAGGAGATTAGAAGAATGAAATACTGTTTTCGCAGTAAAAAGGGGTGTGTCCACTACCGGGCGGATACTTTAGGTCACCTTTTCCATTTCACCCAAAAATCAAAATTCCTATCACCCACAGTCTGCCGTCAGGTGAAATGACAAAAAAGGAGGTGGTTGTTAATGTCACAATTAACGATGGAAGGCATTTATCAAAATGGAGTTATCATTCCACAAGAAGATGTGCCATACAATTCGGAGATGCGTGTTTTGATTACATTTACCAAAAAAATACCAAAGCGAGAGATTTACGCTCACAGTCCTGAAATCCAAAAAGCATTAGCAAAAGCAGAGACAAATTATAAGACAGGTAATTTCAAGGAATATACAGATACAGATGCCTTATTCAAGGATTTAAACAATGCCAGATGAAACCCCCATGAGCCATTAGTCTCACAAAGAGGTATGAAAATTAAGTTGATCATACTGCTTTTTTGTTTGCAGATTTGGGATACAGCATGCTATAATGTATAGCATGATATATCTGTATATCAAAAAAACAAATTAAGGAGGTAGTATGACAATGGATACAACAGTAGGCAATGGTATACCAATGGAGGTAA